>NZ_NSGI01000012.1:0-85605 GCF_002295155.1 Kocuria sp. WRN011 | reverse complement strand
AGCGGTCAACGCGTGTCTCTCGACCGGGCGGCAACACCCCCCGGACCATGGATGGCAGGGCAACAAAGCCATACCCGGCCGAGCGACCAGACCCCCCGACTATCGGGGGTACTCACAAGGTAACGGGCGCGGCTGTGATGTTCGATCCGCCTCTTTTCGCACCAGTCACCCGAGACCGCACAACGAGGTGCCCTCAGTGAAACGAAGGGCCTTGTTCAAGCTGAAACCAGCGACCGTTTCAAATCTTCGGTCAAGATGTCTGATGATGATCGTGTTCGTGATTGCGGCAGTCATCCTCAAAAACCCAATCATTTGGATTATTCTGGCCGTTCTCATCGTCGTAGTTGTTCTTCAGGCCGTGGACGCGCTGCGAGAGGAAACAGGATGGCCGAGCTACGAGGGGTGGCCTCACATCGAAACCGACCCTGACACGGGCGAGGAATTCTTTGTCGACGCTTTCGGGGTCCGGGAACCGCTTGATCCGAATGATCTTCGACCCGATGAACCCACAGCAAGTGATCACTAAATTAATGTGAGTCAGGACTCCAAGAAATGCAGCTGCCTCGGGGTCAAACACCTTAGAAAAACACGCCGACGCCGCTCCAAGGCTTGGAGCGGCGTCGGCGTGTCAGTAAGTTCGACCGGGAGGTCAGCCCTCGATCAGATCCCGCACCACAATGGTGTCCTCGCGGTCGGGGCCCACACCGATCGCGGAGATCCGGCAACCGGATATACCCTCGAGCGCCTTGATGTACGCGCGGGCGTTGGCCGGGAGGTCTTCCATGCTGCGGGCGCCGGTGATGTTTTCCTTCCAGCCCGGGAAGTTCTCGTAAATGGGCTTGGCGTGGTGGAAGTCGGACTGGGTCATGGGCATTTCGTCGAAGCGCTGACCGTCCACGTCGTAGGCGACGCACACCGGGATCTCGTCCAGGCCGGTGAGCACGTCCAGCTTGGTGATGAAGAGGTCCGTGAAGCCGTTGATGCGCGAGGCCTGGCGGGCCATGACGGCGTCGTACCAGCCGGTGCGGCGCGGGCGGCCGGTGTTCACGCCGAATTCGCCGCCGGTCTTGCGCAGCTGCTCGCCCATGTCGTCGAAGAGCTCGGTGGGGAACGGGCCGGCCCCCACGCGGGTGGTGTACGCCTTTTGGATGCCGATCACGCGTGTGATACGCGTGGGGCCCACACCTGAACCAACGGACGCGCCGCCTGCGGTGGGGTTGGACGAGGTCACGAACGGGTAGGTGCCGTGGTCCACGTCCAGGAACGTGGCCTGGCCGCCTTCCATGAGCACCGCTTCGTCACGATCAAGGGCTTCGTTGAGCAGACGCGTGGAGTCCACAATCATGGGTGCCAGGCGGTCCGCGAAGCCCATGAAGTACTCCACGATCTCGTCCACCTCGAACGCGCGGCGGTTGTACAGCTTGACCAGCAGCTCGTTCTTCTGGCGCAGCGCGCCCTCGATCTTCTGGCGCAGGATCGACTCGTCCAGCACGTCCTGAACGCGGATGCCCAGGCGACCCACCTTGTCCATGTAGGTGGGTCCGATACCGCGGCCGGTGGTGCCGATGGCCCGCTTGCCCAGGAACCGTTCGGTGACCTGGTCGAGGGTCTGGTGGTACGGAGCCACCAGGTGCGCGTTGGCAGAGATGCGCAGGTGGGAGGTGTCTGCTCCGCGGGCTTCGAGACCGTCGATCTCCTCGAACAGGGCCTGCGGGTTGATGACCACACCGTTGCCGATCACCGAGGTTGCGTTGGGGCTGAGGATGCCCGCGGGAAGGAGCTTGAGCTCGAACTTCTCGCCGCCCACCACTACGGTGTGCCCGGCGTTGTTACCGCCGTTGGGCTTGACCACGTAGTCCACTCGACCACCCAGGAGGTCCGTGGCCTTGCCTTTACCCTCGTCGCCCCATTGGGCTCCGACGATCACGATTGCTGGCATTGCAGAATTCTCCTGCCCGGGCGCGAACCCATTTGGCACGACAACAGTTGAGGTGTACGCACCACGAGCACGTACCTCCCGATTCTAACGGGGTGCGACGACAACCACAGCCTCGTGACCTTTCACGGTGCCTGGACGGGCCCGGAACGGGGGTAACGTTGATGGCTATGAGTCCGTCGAATTCGCGTCCCACCTCCGCTCCCTCCGCGCCAGTCCAGGGAACGGGGAGCAGTACTTTTCACGACGGACCGGTGGAGCACACTCCCCACAGCAACACCCAGAACGCCCAAAAGGCGCAGAGCAGCTATCTCAAGCCGCGCCACCTGGTGATGATGGCCCTGGGCTCGGCGATCGGCACCGGCTTGTTCGTGGGAACGGGTGCCGCCATCCAGACCGCCGGCCCCGCCGTGCTGATCTCCTACCTGGTGGCGTGTCTGCTGCTCGTGCTGGTCATGCGTGCACTGGGTGAGATGGCCGCAGCAGATCCTTCATCGGGTGCGTTCTCGACCTATGCCGGTAAGGCGATGGGACCCACCGTGGGCCGCGCACTCGGCTGGTTGTGGTGGGCACAGATCGTGGTGGTCGTCGCGGCCGAAGCCACGGCGGCCGCGCAACTGGTCACCGAGATGTGGCCGTCTCTGCCCCAGTGGGTCTGGGCACTGATCTTCATGGCCGTTTTCACCGCCATCAACCTGGTGCGCGTGGGCACCCTGGGCGAAACCGAGTTCTGGTTCGCGCTCCTCAAGGTCGCCGCGGTGGTCGCGTTCCTGGCGGTGGGCGTTCTCCTGCTGATCGGTGTGCTTCCCGCACCCTCCCCCGGCCTGAGTAACCTCACCGAACACGGCGGGTTCATGCCAAACGGCATCACGGGTGTCGCGGCGGCGCTCCTCGTGGTGATCTTCGCCTTCGGAGGCACCGAGCTGGTCACCATCGCGGCAGCCGAGACCGAAGACCCCCAGCGCAACGTGGCCGCGGCGATTCGCACCATTCTGATCCGCATCCTGGTTTTCTACGTGGGTGCCGTGACCGTCATGGTCCTGGTGCTGCCGTGGAACAACACCGAACTTTCCTCCAGCCCGTTTGTGGCCGTGTTGAACGTGGCGGGCATCCCCGGCGCGGACGTTCTCATGAACATCGTGATCATCCTGGCGTTGCTGTCCGCGCTCAACGCCAACGTCTATGGCAGCTCGCGCATGCTCTACTCGCTGGCACGACGCGGTTCCGCGCCCAACGCCCTCGCGGGCACTTCTTCACGAGGAGTCCCCCGTGCCGCCGTGGTGATCTCGGTGCTGTTCGGCTTCATCGCGGTGGTGCTGAACTACCTGTGGCCCGAAACCATCCTGAACATCATGCTCAACGTGATCGGCTCCACGTGCCTGGTGGTCTGGGGCCTGGCGTTGATCTCCCAGATCATCCTGCGTAAGCGCGCGGACCGCGCCGGCGTGGAATCACCGCTGAAGATGTGGCTCTTCCCGTGGCTGTCCTACTTCGCTCTGGCCTTGCTGGCCGCGATCATCATCCTGGGCCTGCTCGATTCCGTGGTCCGGTTCCAGCTGATCGCCACCTTCATCCTGGTGTGCCTGATCGCCCTGGCCTGCAAGGTCTTCATCAAGCCTCGGGCGGGTTCGGTCTCCGCCGACGACGCCGCTCCGCGCACCTAACGCTTCTGCCACCCGGACGGCTCAGTCGCTCCGGATTCGGCTTTCAAAATCCGGCCGCGATCCTTACTGACTGCGGCCGGATCTCGAGGAACCAACGCTGCCGACTAGACCTCCGCCGGCAGATCCGGGAACGTGGCCGCGACCCCCGGGGAGCGCAACACACCCTGGAACGTGGACAGCCCCTCGGCCAGTCCCGGATCACTTACCAGCGCTTGTTCGATGCCCCCGGCCAGCTTGAGCACGTACGGCATGGTGGCGTTGGTCAGCGCCTGGGTGGCGGTGACCGGGACCGCTCCGGGCATGTTCGCCACGCAGTAGTGACGTATGCCGTCAACGTAATATGTGGCGTCGTCGTAGCTCGTGGGGCGAGTTGTTTCGAAGCAACCACCCTGGTCAACGGCCACATCCACGAGAAGTGCGTGCGGCTTGAGGAGTTTCAGGTGCTCTCGCCGCACCAGCTTGGGAGCCGCTGCGCCGGGGATCAGTACGGCACCCACCACCACGTCCGCCTTGGGCAGTTCTTCCTCGATCCGGTGGGGATCGCTCATGAGAATGCGGGCGCCCGGCAGCATGAGATCCAGCTCGCGGATGCGGTCACCACTGGCATCCAACACGGTGACGTCCGCGCCGAGCCCTACGGCCGCACGTGCCGCGTGCTCACCCACGGTGCCACCGCCGATGACCAACACCACCGGCGGAACCACACCAGGGACGCGGCCCATGAGAATTCCGGGGCCACCCTCGTGGTGCAGCATGTAGCGGGTTGCCGCGCCGATCGACAGCCGCCCGGCGATTTCGGACATGGGTCGCAGCAGCGGCAAAGTGCGCCCCACGCGGACCGTCTCGTACGCGATACCCGTGGTGCCGCTGGTGAGCAGTGCCTCGGTCAGATCCCGACTGGCCGCCAGGTGCAAGTACGTGAACAGTGTGAGGTCTTCGCGGAGGTAGCCGTACTCCTGGGCAATCGGCTCCTTGACCTTGACCACCATGTCGGCGTTATTCCAGGCGTCGTCAACACTGACCATGCGAGCCCCGGCGGTCTCGTAGGCGGCGTCGTCGAAACCCGACCCCTCGCCGGCCCCGCGCTCCACGAGCACCTCATGGCCTCGACCCGTCAGCGCCGTGACCACGGCCGGGGTGAGCCCGACTCGAGCCTCTTCGGGTTTGACTTCGCGGGGAACCGAAATCCGCATGACTGCCACGCTCCTGCCGTAGATGGGGCGCGCGAGCCTGGCAGGTTGCGCTCAAGGCTCTGCATCGAACCCCGGGGTGTCCCTCCATTGTGCACGCTCGGCAGTGATGCGCGACACAGGCGGGCTCGATGCCGCCAGCGGTCGGGGGGAGGGACACTCGCACTTCACCTTTTGGAGTGGGAGGTCACGAGGGAACCATCGGAGTGGCACATTTCAGGCATAGGTTCGCGGCCCGAACATTCTGGGCAGAGCATCGCCGCTTCAAGTGCGATAACGCTACGTTCCTCTACCACAGATGCTCGAGGCAGAGATCCTGGTGCTGATCTCTGCCTCGAATGTTCACCCGGTCATTCCACCGGCGTTAGCGCTGCGCGATCTGCCCCGCGGCCTCCGGGTCCGAGTCATCCAGGAATTTCTCGATACGGGCGGCCTCGTCCATCTCACCGATCTGCGCGGCAGCTTTACCCAGTGCAGCCAGTGCGCGCAGGAACCCACGGTTCGGTTCGTGGGAGTACGGCACCGGTCCGTGGCCCTTCCAGCCGTGGCCGCGCAGCGAATCCAGGCCGCGGTGGTAACCCACGCGAGCGTACGCGTAGCCCTCCAGGGTGCGGCCGTCCGCGAGCGCCTCCTCCGCGAGGATGGCCCACGGTAGCTGCTCCTTGGGGAATGCAGCCGCGAGATCCTCGGCCTCGTCCCCGGCGTCGAGACGCGCGGTCAGCTGGGGGTTCTCCTCCAGGTAGGTGGGCTCCGGTCCGTCCAGGAGATTCTTGCCGATGAGTGCCACGATGGTTCCTTTCCACGATCGTCATGGGGTCTGCTGCCCACTCTACGCAGGCTCGACGACGCCGCTCGCGGCCTTTCGCGCCCGGCGTGACTTACTGCTCGATCATGATTCCCACACCCGGTCCCAGTGGCAGGTTGAAGAAGTAGAAGACCATGAGAATGATCGTCCACGCGACCCAGAAGGGCACCACGAACGGAATCATCCGGGCCATGACCGTGCCCAAGCCTGCCTCGGGTTCGTACTTACGGAGCATGGCCAACAGCACCACCATGTACGGGTTGAGCGGGGTCATCACCTGGGTGGCGGAGTCGCCCACGCGGAAGGCTGCCTGGATGAAGGCGGGTTCGAATCCCAGGATGCCGAACATCGGCACGAACACTGCGGCCATCAGGGTCCACATGGACGAACCGGAAATGATGAACAGGTTCAGCAGTGAACACAGGATGATGAAGCCGATGATCACGGGGAATCCGGTCACACCCGCGTTCTGCAGCCCGGTTGCACCGGTCACGGCGATCCACGAGCCGATGCCGGACCAGTTGAACAGTGCGATGAACTGACCCAGGATGAACGCCAGCACCAGGAAGGACGTCATGTCCTTGAGCGCCTCCCCCATCATGACCGGAACGTCCTTGAAGCCCCGGATGGAGCCCGCAATGCGGCCGTAGACGTAACCGCTCACGGAGAAGAACACGAAGATGATGAACACGATGGAGGCCAGCAGCGGGGAGGCCGGGAGGAAGTTGCCCTCCTCATTGCGCCACGGCGAGTTGGGGAGCAGCGCGAATACGGTCAGCACCACGGCGATGAGCACGAACGTCATGCACGCCCAGATCAGTGCCTTCTTCTCACGAGGAGACAGTTCGGCTTCGGTCTTGGGCTCCTGGGACTCGGTCACGGTTTGCTCGTCGCCCACGATCCGCATGGATCGGGTGTCGGTCATGAGCTGGCTTGTTTCCGGGTTGACCTCTTCCCGAGAAACCTTGGCGCGTTCCACGCGCGGCTCCACGATCTTGTCGATCACCCAGCCGGCAATCACGGAGAGCACGAGCGCCGAAACGATGTTGAAGTAGTAATTGGAGATCGGGTTGACCTCGGTCGCGTTCTCCGCGAGCGCGGGGACGGTGGGGATCACGGCGTTGGTGATACCCGCGAACAGGGCGTCGAGCGACGTCGGGAAGATATTGGTCGAATACCCGGCACCCGCAGCGGCGAAACCACCCAGTAGGCCGGCCACCGGATGGCGGCCGGCAGCCTTGAAAGCGAGCGCGGCCAGCGGCGGGATCACCACGAACGCGGAGTCCGCCATGATGGAGCCGACCACACCCACGAAGCCCACGGTGTAGGGCAGCAGCCAGCGGGGCGCACTGCCGATCGTGTAGCGGATCGCGGCCGCCAGGAAGCCCGACTTTTCAGCGATACCGATGGCCAACAAGATGGTCGCCACGGTGACCAGCGGCGGGAAGCCGATGTAGTTGTCACCCAGGGTGGACGTGAACCATGCGATGCCTTCGCCGGTGAACAGACCCTTGATGGCTAGCGGCTCATCGGTTCCCGGGACCGTGACGATCACATTGCCCCAGGCCATGGCCGTGGACACGATCGCGGTGATCAGGAAGAGGATCGTGAACAGGGCGAACGGTTCGGGCAGCTTGTTGCCGACCCGCTCGATGCCCGTGAGAAGCCTGTCCCCCAGATTCGATGTCTTGGTCGCGGTGGCGTTCATGTGCACTCCATGATGGTCAGTGATCGATGAATCTTTTCCTGGTGGTGACCGGCCGGGGTCGGCTCAGTCGAAGTAGTTCTCCACGGCGATTCCGCCGCCGTTGGCCTCGAAATCTTCGGTGACGTGCTGGGCGAGGGTGTCATCGACCAGGTAGTCGAGGGCCACCGCGGCCAGGCCGTAGGCGCCGTCGAGCCCGGCGCTCTCGGCGAGTGGGGTGGCCGCCGCGGCCGCGAAATCTCGGGTGTGCAGCCCCATGTCCTGGTCCGTGATGCTGATCAACGGGTGGATGCCCGGGATGCGGTAGCTGACGTTGCCGAAATCGGTGGAGGCCGCCAGCACCTCGGACACCGTGCCTGCCGGGAACGGATCGCGCCCACGACGCCGCTGGGCCAGGATCCAGCGATCGGACAGCGGCGCGTTGCCCAGCACGGGCAGCGTGGCCGGCGAGGAATCCCAGTCGATGTCCACACCCACTCCGGCCATCAGTGCCGCCCCCTGCAGGATTTCGGTGACGCGTTCCGACAGGGCCTTGAGCGTGTCCGGTCGCTGCGAGCGCACGTACGGCTGCAGCGTGGCGGTTTCGGTGATGATGTTCGGCCGTTCCCCACCCTCGGGCAGCACGGCGTGGATGCGATCGGTCGGCGGGGTCTGCTGTCGCAACAGCCCCAGCCCCTGGTAGGCGAGCACGGCGGCGTCGAGCGCGTTGCGTCCCATGAAAGGGTGCGACGAGGCGTGGGCCGCCCGGCCGCGGTAGTGCACGGTGCACTGGCGGCGTCCGAGCCAGACCTGGTCCACGAGATCCGTGACGTAGGAGTGCACCATGGCGGCCGCGTCGATGCCTTCCAAGGCGCCGGCCCGGGCCATGATCTCCTTGCCGCCCTCGCCCTCTTCCGCGGGGGTGCCCAGGTAGACCACGCGACCGGAAAACGCGGAAGGGTTGTCGCGGATGAGCTCGACGAGTGCGACGAACGCGCCCAGTCCGGTCACGGCAATCACGTTGTGACCGCAGCCGTGGCCGATGCCGGGCAGTGCGTCGTACTCGGACATGATCGCGATGGTGCGGTGGCTTTGCGGATCAAAGTCTTCGGAGGCGATCTCCGCGTGGATGGCGGTGTCCAAGCCGAACGCGGGATTCTCCGCGGGAATGTCGTGGGCCTTGAGATGGGCGAGAATCTGTTGCACGGCAAAGTGTTCCTGGAACGCCGTCTCGGGGTTTTCGTGCAGTTCGTGCAGTACGCGGTGCAGGTCGGTGGCTTGATCGTCGACCAGGGATTCGAGGCGCTCGTGCAGTTCGTCTGAGGCGCCCGCGTGGTCGGCCAGGTGATGCTCCAGCTCGTTCTTGCGTCGCTCGGTGTCCCGTTCGAGCTGCTCCAGGTACGCCCGTGACGGTTCCGGGCTGACCGTCAGATCACGGGGGTTGCGGTCAGGAGTCTCGTTGGCTGCGTGGCTCATTCCCATGCTTAGGGAGCATAACAAGTGATTCGGATCACCGGCGGGAATGAGGCGGCGCGGCGGCGGCGTCGGCCTTAAACGACGCGGTGCCCCGCGCGAGAACGCGCGGGGCACCGGTGTGCTGAAACAGAACTTACTTGATGGAGGTACCTGCGGAACCGAGGTTCTGACAGGCCTCCACCACGCGGGTGGCCATGCCGGTCTCGGCCTCGGCGCCCCACACGCGGGGGTCATACTTCTTCTTGTTGCCGACCTCGCCGTCGATCTTCAGGACGCCGTCGTAGTTGTCGAACATGAAGCCTGCGACGGGGCGGGTGAACGCGTACTGGGTGTCCGTGTCAACGTTCATCTTGATCACGCCGTAGGAGACCGCGTCCGCGATTTCCTGGGCGCTGGAGCCGGAACCTCCATGGAAGACCAGGTCGAAGGGGCGATCCTTGCCGATCTTGGCGCCCACCTCGTCCTGGATCTGCTTGAGCAGTTCCGGACGCAGGCTCACGTTGCCGGGCTTGTACACGCCGTGGACGTTACCGAAGGTCAGAGCGGTGATGTAGCGGCCCTTTTCGCCGGCGCCCAGCGCCTCGATGGTCTTCATGCCGTCCTCGACCGTGGTGTAGAGGGTGTCGTTGATCTCGCCGACCACGCCGTCTTCCTCGCCACCCACGGCACCGATCTCGACCTCGAGAATGATCTTGGCCTTATTGGTGCGCTCCAACAGCTCCTGAGCGATCTTGAGGTTCTCATCCAGCTCGATCGCGGAACCGTCCCACATGTGCGACTGGAAAATGGGGTCCTCGCCGCGAGCCACAGCCTTCTCGGACTCTGCCAACAGCGGCAGCACAAAGCCTTCCAGCTTGTCCTGGGGGCAGTGGTCGGTGTGCAGAGCAATGTTGACGTCGTAGTTCTTGGCCACCTCGCGGGCGAACGCGGCCATGGCCAGCGAACCGGTCACCATGTCCTTGACCGAGGAACCGGACCAGTAGGCGGCACCGCCGGTGGAGGCCTGAATGATGCCGTCCGAACCCGCCTCGGCGAAGCCACGGATTGCGGCGTTCAAGGTCTGGGAAGAGGTCACGTTGATGGCCGGGTAGGCAAAGCCCTTTTCCTTGGCCCGGTCGATCATCTCGGCGTAAACGTCAGGGGTTGCGATGGGCATGAAGTGCTCCTTCTACTGGATTCCCGATGCACGGTTGAGCCGTGGCCTGTGGGCCTGTTCTCAAGTCTAGTGGACGGGCGATTCACACTTTCGTGGGAGTCACTGGGACATCACTTCCGCCAGATCCCCTCGAGCTTGTCCGCGAGTTCCACCGGCCTACTGAGCGCGACGGGGTGCCCGCCACCCATTTCGTCCGGATCGATATGCAAACGTTCCCGGGTCAGTTTCCGGAGGAAATCTACGGGAAAGAACCTGTCGTCTCGGCAGATCAGCACCCGAGTTGGGGTGCTAGGCCACGTCTCGAGCGGCAGTGGATCTTGGAACGGGCGTCCTGACTGGCCGACCGCGTGCGCCGTAACCTCTTCGACCGTGTGATCGGAGAGCTCGTGGAAGAAGACATTCTGCGGATCGTCATCCTGCTCCGGTGCCCATCCGAGCCGCGCGGCTTGCTCTTGCCTGGCCTGCGCATAGCCGGTGTTCTCCCACCAGTCGCCCGGCGACTCCCCCGGGAGGGGGATCATGGGCGTCAACAGGATGAGCAGTTGGGCGTTTACCCGGTCGGCGATGAGCGTCCCCGTGTAGGCGCCTAGCGACTGGGCGACGATGACCACGTCCCGGGCATCGCCGATGGTCTGCGCTGCAATGTCCGCATATGCCTCAAGACCGGCCGAGTCGTCGGCGCACGGAAGATCGACGGTGATCACGCCGTGGCCTCTTTCACGCAGTTCATCGGCCACCAGGTGCCAGTACCAGGGCGTGCTCGCGGCGGGTGGAATGAGAGCGAAGGTTGTTGTGGGTGACGGATTCTCTGGGGCGTTCATAACGCACCTCTCGTTTCAGCCGAGGAAGACTGCTGCGGCCCGTCTGCGGCCAGCTTGCGCCCCGCATAGAACTTGGTCCCGTAGACGATCGCGAAGAGCATGACCAGAAGCAGACCGATACTCGCGATAGGAACCACATCAATGGGCAACGTATAGGCCATGATTACGCGAGCCACAGCGTCCAGGATGAAGGCGATACCCCAGGCGAGGGTCATGGTGCGAAAGATTTTCCGGAAGAACGGGTTGGTGTCCCAGTCGTGTTCCCACTGGGTGGCGGCGTCGGCCGGCATCACGGCGATGGTGGCTTCGAACAGAATGGGGCGTCGGCCGGCCAGTGAGATCAAGATCCAGAAACCGATGAGCGCGGTGAGCCAGCTTTCCCGGGCCAGAAGTAGCCGGGGGTCGGCGCTGAACATCCCCACGGCCGTTCCGATGGCCAGGACGCTGAGGGTGAAGACACCAAGTCGGTCGATCCGGCGGGTGCGGACGGTGGTGACTGCGATGCGCACCAGCGGCCCCACCGCGCCGAGCATGAGTGCCAACCACGGATCCGCGCCGGCTAACCGCAACCCGTAGTAGATGGCGAAGGGTAGAACCAGGTCGATCCCGATCATCCCGGCCACGGCCCGCTTGCGCTTCTCCGGAGGCACCTGGCCCGTGGATCGTTCCTGCGCAGGCAGTTTGTCCGGTGGCGGCTTGTCCGGAGTGGGCGGTTGATGATCGACAACCGGTGACTGACGATTTACCGGCGGTGGTTTCGCAACGCGTTTCATGATGATTCCTCGCTTCGGTGGATACCTGTCGCGAGCTCCACCACGGAGAGAAGTTCGCGAGTGTACGCGGCCAGGTCGAATGACGGATCAGCGACCAATCGCCCGGATGCGGTGTCGATGGCGCTCCTGATGATGATCGCCAAGTGATGCGGGTCGAACTCTCGGAACTCCCCGCCGTCCTGGCCTTCACGCAAGAGTTGCTCAAAGTGTGCGAGCACCGGGTCTTCGCCCTGAGGAACAAAACTGTGGGTACCGTCCGAGCCGCGCGCATTGGAGACGATTTCCACCACGGCCCGGATGTCGGCCGGGTGCTCTTCCAAGAAATGCAGGTTGGTCCGCACGTAGGCCGCAATTTTTTCGCCGGGGCTCGCTTCGTGGGACAGCGCTTCAGTAATGGCTTGACCCGCTCGTCCGTACACGTCGAACACCACGCTGGAGAGAAGATCGTCCTTGCCGGAGAAGTAGTACAGCACCACGCTCTTGCTGATGCCCGCCCGCCGCGCAATCTCCGCGAGTGACGCGCCCGAGTACCCGGATTCCGCCAGCACCTCGATGGCGCACTTCATGATCTGAGTCCGGCGAGCCGACTCGGTGAAGGTGGGATTCGAACTCGTCTGCACACTGTTTGACCGCATGGTCTAATCATAGACCAATCGGTCAGAAACGGATAGAACGAGTTCTGTCCGAAAATCAAGCAGGAACGCCCCCGCCCGACCGCGGGGGCGCCCGGTCTTACTCCAGCTGTCCCAGAACCTCGTTCAGGGCTTCAGTGGAAGAGGGGTGCGTCCAGATACCGTCACGCAGTTCGCTCGCGGTCACTCCGGCGCGCATGGCCAGTGCCACCAGGTTGATGACCTCTTGCGAGTCCACATGGAACAACCGGGCGCCCAGCACCAGATCGGTTTCGGCATCGACGACAAACTTGATCACGCCGCGCGGATCCTGCACGGCCTTGGGGCGCGGCATGGCCTTGATGTCGGCCACCATCGCCGTCGCGACCTTCACTGCGCACCCGGCCTTGCGGGCCGCATCTTCTGTCATACCCACGGCCGACAGCGGCGGCGTCAGGAACGTGGTGGTCGGCACAGCCACGCGCGAGGACACGCGCCGCGAACCATCCCCGGTCAGCGCACTCATCACCACGCGACTGTCGTCCAGCGACAGGTAGGTCTGCTGCGGGCCGCCGTGCACATCGCCCATGGCATAGACGCCTTCGGCCGTCGTGCGCAGGTGATCGTCCACGATGACCGCACCCTTTTCGTCTACCTCGACCCCGGCCGCGGTCAAGTTGAGCCCCTCGGTGGCGGGCCTGCGCCCGGTGGCGACCAGAACGGCGTCGGCCTCGATGGACCCGCCGCCGGACAAGGTAATGGCCAATCCGCCGTCGCGGGTCTCGATCGCTTCCGCGGACGCGTTCGTCCGTAGCGTGATTCCCGCGTCGGTCAGCACGTCGACGACGACGCCGCGCACGCCGCGGTCCTCGCTCGGCAAGATCGTCTCGCCGCGGGCAATCACGGTGACCTCTGATCCAAAGTTCGTGAACATCGAAGCGAACTCCAGGCCGATAGGCCCGCCGCCGATGATTGCCAGTCGCTGCGGGAATGGCTCCGCGTGCTGGATGGAGGTGGAGTCGTAAACTCCCGGCAGGTCGATGCCCTCGATGGGAGGCATGACAGGCGTGGCTCCGGTGTTGATGACCACGGTTTCGGCGGTGATGCGCAAGTGTTCGGCCAGGCCACGACCACCCGCGGACGGGGTGACCTCAACTTCGCGGGGGCCCACAAAACAGGCGCGGCCGTCCACCACGGTCACGGTGTCCTGATCCGCGAGCATGTGGAAGTTCACGTCGTTGAGCTTGCCGATCAGGGAATCCCGGTAGTCGACGGCATCCTCGAAGAACTTCTGATCGCCGTCCGCCGCGCGCTTCTCGGAAGCCGAGTGGATCAGCGTTTTGGTGGGCACGCAGCCGATGTTGATGCACGTGCCACCGTACATCGCGGCACTTTGCTCGACCATGACCACGCTCTTACCGGCGGCGGCCATCTTCCCGGCGAACGTCTTGCCACCCTTGCCCCAACCGATAACCAGAACGTCCACGTCCAGCCGGCGGGGTTCCTGCGCCTCCAGCTCGGAGGTGTCGGTGGTGGATACGGACGGCATGGCGTTCACGGGGTTCCTTCTTCTCTCGGCCCGAACCGAATCGTTCGGAGAATGGTCGTTCTCCAGCTAGCATAGAGAATCACCATTCTCCACGCAAAGGGGCACATCAGAACCGTGACCGAGACAGCCGACCTCGCCCCGCTTGCCGCCCACGCGGAGCTCACGGATGACCCCATCCTCCGCGCGGCCGCGCACCTGTTCTATCGCCGCGGAATCGGCAACGTCTCGATTCAGGACATCCGCCAGCTGGCCGGCGTGAGCCTCAAAGCCCTCTATGCCCGCTATCCGTCCAAGGAATCACTGGTCACGGCGTACCTTCGGTCGACCCACGCGGGATGGACCCGCTTGCTGGAAGAATTCGTAACCGCTGCAGTTCCTGACATTCTCAACGACGGCGCTCTGGACGAGTCCGCTCGCACTGCCGCCGTTACCGCGCTGTTCACCTGGCTGGGCGACTGGTTCGCAACGCCCGATTTCGTGGGCTGCGGGATCGCCAACACCCGCGGCGAGCGGCTAAGTGAAGAAGCCCAGGGAGTCATCCGGGACCATGATCGCCATGTGCGGTCCTACATGGACCGGATCGGTGGCTCGACCGAAGCCGGCAGTTCACTGTTCGTGCTCATGGAAGGCGCCATCTCGACCGCCGCAGGAACGGGCGATCCGGACTACGCCCGGGTCGCCCTGCGCACGGCGCGCGCGGCGCTTGACCTCACGTGACGCCACGACCCATGGCCTGACGCACCCTTTACCGCGTCACGCCGCCAACGGCTGACTCGACAGTTGGCGAACTGGCCAGCCGGTCAGCGACATCGCGCGGTGCCAGGAGCCCCGCTCACAAGCGCCAGCACGAACTCACCTGGGGCAAACCATTGAACCGGGCATCCAGGTGGGTCAGCATGGCCGGCACGCCTTCGAGGTAGCCGCCCAAGTGCGTCGGGGTGACCAGGGTCTGGAACGAAACATTCGCACCAGAGGCGCACCAGCGCTGGGCGAGTTCGCGTCCGGCACGGTAGGGCACGACGTCGTCGGCGGGGCCGTGCGCGATACGCACCGGAACGGCCGGGTGCCTACCTTCGGTGCCGTTGGTCTGCTGCGCAAGGTAGCCGGCCAGTTCCGGCTTACCCAAGAGTCGGGTGAACGTGCTGCCGTCCTTGGTGAGCGAGCTGGTGGGCACCAAGGCGTGGTCCAGCACCCCGTTGATAATGCAGGAATCCTGTGCCTTGGCGTAGCGGGCCAGGCCATCGGCATTGAGATCACCGCGAGCGTCCGCGCCCGATTCCGTGGCCGCACCCATCACGTAGAACGCCAGCCCGGAGAACAGCGTGGAATCAATGTGCTTGCCGGTGGCCGACAGGTCTGCCGGCGGGGCACCGGCCCATGCGGTCTTGACCTTCAGTTCCGGCGCGTACGTGGGCGCGGTTTCCGCCGCCGACGCCGTGGCGCCGCCACCCTGCGAATAGCCCACCATGGCTACGGGAGTCTCGGCGGCAATGCCAAGAATCCCCGCCCGCTGAGCGGCGCGGCCGGCGTCGAGCACGGCGTGAGCCTGATCCACGCGGTTCATGTAGGTGTGCGGCCCCTCGGTACCCAGGCCGATATAGTCCGGGACCACCACCGAGTAGCCGGCGTTGATCAGGCCCGTCAGGGAAAAGGCCTCATATTCCATACCCAGCGCCATCTGCCGGGATGGTGCGCAGCGGTCGGCCATACCCTGGGTGCCCGGTGAGAACACCACGAGGGGACGCGGCCCCTTCTTGGGCCACGTGGCGTTGGAGGCCAGCACCGTTCCGGTGGTTCCCACCGCCTGACCATGACTGTTGGTGGTGCGGTACATGATCCGGGTGGCCTTGGCATTGGGCTGGATCAGCTTGACCGGATCCAGGTTGAACTTGGCGGGCTCCTGCCGCACCAGATCGCCGTTATTGGCGGGCAGTTGCGCGGGCGTCGACTAGAAGTCGGTATCCGTGGTCTCGGAGAGTTCCTTCAACGCGCGATCGCGCTCCAGATCGGACTGGTCGACCCCGGCTTCTTCCAGGATCTGAGCCTGCTCGGCCGGTGGCATCTCCGCCAGTCCGTCCTCGGCAGGGTGGGCGGGCGCCATGTTGGCCAGGATCAGACACGCACCCGCGACGGCGGCGAGCGCACCTTTCCAATGAATGGACGCGCGGGTCGAACTGGGTCTGTGAGCCACGAGAACCTCCGTTATCAAAATGTGATATGGCCCACAGTAACCGATGAGTAACTAGGGGGATGTCCCCTTAAATGGTGAACGGCTCAGAGGTGTTTTCGGTAGTGAGACGGCGGAACGCGATTTGTCGAAGATTTACGTCAGGGTTTCGAGCACCGGCCGTGAACCCCGACATCTAAGGCGGGAGTTCGCGAAAAAGATGCCATTCTCGTGCGAACCTCTGCCCGAAAGGTTTTCGCCAACAAACCGGTGCTCAGATGTTCACGGTGGTTATTCGGTACGCAGCAGATCACACGCGTCGGACCGCCCGCGTCGCACCGGAAAGACTCAGTTCACGCGCTGCTCGAACACGTGCCGACGAATCCACGCGTGCATCGCCACTGCCGCCGCGGCCCCGGCGTTAATGGAGCGGGTGGAGCCGAATTGCTCGATGGCGATTACCGCATCTGCGGCCTCGATGATCTCCGGGGACACTCCCGGGCCCTCCTGCCCGAACACCAGAACGCACTTCTTGGGTAGGTCAAAGGTCTCGATCAGCTCCGAACCCGGAACGTTGTCGATGGCCAACACGGGCAACCCCTCGGACTTTGCCCACTCAATGAAGTCCGGCACGGAGGGGTGATGGCGAACGTGCTGATAGCGGTCGGTGACCATGGCTCCGCGACGGTTCCAGCGGCGTCGTCCGACGATGTGGACCTCGCGCGCTAGGAACGCGTTGGCGGTGCGCACCACGGAACCGATGTTGAAGTCGTGCTCCCAGTTCTCCACCGCCACGTGGAATTCATGACGCCGCGTGTCCAAGTCCGCGATGATCGCGTCCATGGCCCAGTAGCGGTAACCGCCCGCGACGTTGCGACGGTCCCCGTTCTCGAGTAACTCACGGTCCCAGTGCTCGCCTTCCGGCCACGGACCTTCCCATGGGCCCACGCCCACCACGTGTTCGACATTGGATTCAGAAGTGGTAGCCGGGTCAGTCAAGCCCCAGCTCGTCCTTCGAATAGGCGTACAGGCAAGGCACTCCCGCATAATCTTCGATGCGCTCCTTGGCACCCGTGCGGCGATCCACGATCACGGCCACAGCCACAACGTTCGCGCCGGCCTTCTGCAGGGCTTCCACCGCGGTGAGCGCGGAACCACCGGTGGTCGAGGTGTCCTCCACGACCACCACATTGCGGCCCACCACACTGGGACCTTCCACCTGACGGCCCATGCCGTAGGACTTCTGCGCCTTGCGCACCACGAACGTGTCGATCGCGCGACCCTGATCACCGGCGGTGCGCATGATGGCGTGCCCCACCGGGTCGGCACCCATGGTGAGGCCCCCGGCGGCGTCGAACTCGATACCTGCCTTGTCCAGCAGGCCGAGCATGACCTGACCGACGTAGCGCGAGGCCTCGTGGTGCAGGGTCACACGTCGCAGGTCCACGTAGTAATCGGCTTGGATTCCGCTGGCCAACGTCACGTTTCCGCGCACGATGGCCAGACCCTTGATGAGGTCGCGCAGTCGCTCGCGAGCGGTGTCCAGATCCACGGGGGAGAAATTGGTGCTCATGGCGTCCAGCTTACGTGTCCGCAGGGAATTAGAAATGGTGAAGGACGACGCCGCTCAGAGACTTCACGCGGCGGTCGCCTTCCGCTCGGTCAGCCTCCGCAATTTGGGAATCGGAATCTTGTAATTCACGGCCACAGCGGTGCCCGATCCGTCCTCGGACTGCCAGCGCAACAGCGCTCGGTGCGGGTCCACGGCTTGGTCATCGGGCGCGCTCTTGGATGCGCCACTGTCGATCACCTCGGGAGCACCGTGGACGGGCACTCGTCCCATGACGCGAATGGTCAGCCCGAACTGCTCGGTCCAGAAATACGGGACGAAGTTCAGCGGCTCCGACAGATCACCACGCAGTAGCGCGAGAGCAGCAACCTTGGCGTGCTCGATCGCGGTGGTCCACAGTGGCTGACGTTCACCCTCCCAGTGCGCGATATCGCCGGCTGCTACGACATGCGGCAACACCGTGCCGTCCTCGTGGAGAACGCGGCCTCGGGAATCGGTCACCACGCGGCCGCCACTGAGCAGGCCGGATCCCTCCAGCCAGCGGTCATGGGCATGATCGCCGATGGCCGTGACCAATACGTCGCCGGTGATGCGAGACCCATCGCTGAGCTCCACAACCGTCGATTCTTCATCCACGGTGGCGGATACGGCAGTCGCGTCGATGAACCGCACCCCCATGTCCCTGGCAATGGCGGTGATTTCCGAGGCCAGGTACTCACCGAGGTGACGCCTCATGGGAGTTCCGGAGCACACCACGCTCACACGGCAGCCACGCTCCACCGCACCGGAGGCCAGTTCCATGCCGAGTGCCCCGCCGCCGACTACCACCACGTCTTGGCCCGGGACGAAACGGGACTGCGCATTTTCCGCATCGTTCATGGTGCGGAGAGTCAGTTCGTGGGCACTGTCCGTCAGCTTTCGAGCGCCAGCACCCGTTGCGATGACCAGACCGTCGAAGGCCACCTTGGTGTCGTCCTCCAGAGTGACTGTGCGTTCGAACAAGTCCACGCTACGGGCCGGGACACCTTGTAATTCCAATCCACCATGAGTGGCTTCCGGCAGAAGATGAGCCGAAAGGTCCTGCCCGTCCACGAGCGCCGCCTTGGACAGTGCCGGTCGGCTGTACGGTGCATGACTCTCATCGCCCACGATTGTCAGGTGGCCGGTGAAGCCCGCGTCGCGTAGGGCGTGACCGGCGGTCACACCGGCAATGCCGTGGCCGACCACCACGATTCGGTTCATGTCCGCAGGAGCGTGCTGGACCATAGGGATCACGCCAATCGCAGGGCGGCCACGGGGCACACGCGCACGGCAGCTTGGGCCTTGGCCAAGTCGTCACCCTCGACCTCGGGAACGTCGATGATCAGTTCGGCATCGTCGTCCAGGTGCATGAGATTCGGTGCCGCTTCTTCACACAATCCGTGACCTTCGCAACGGGCCTGATCCAGTTCAATCCGCATGAGGTGTCCTCCTACTCGCGTGCTGTCTTGCCATGGGCCGCCAACCGGCGACTCCTTTCGAGTGTTGCCCAGATCACACAGTGCGTCCAATGCATAGATATCATTAGTTGCATTCACGTTGTGAATAACCCCGGGTGCTACCCACAGAAGGAGAGCCGTGAAAAAATCAGCCGGAGCGACGTCGTCGAACCCCGCCGAAACCGAACCGCAGGACACGGAACTCGCGCGGGCCGCCGCCATGGACTTCAATCTGCTGGTCCCGCTCCTGGCGGTGATCGAGGAACAATCGGTGACCCGCGCGGCGCAGCGAGTGGGCCTGTCCCAACCGGCCATGAGCCACGCGCTCCGCAGGATTCGTCGCATGCTCAAAGACGACATCTTGATTCGTCGGGGCAACGAGTCCCTGCTGACACCTCGCGCCAAGGAACTCCTGGGGCCGCTCAAGCACCTCGTGCGTCAGAGCACCACCCTCGTCCATGAAGCCACCTTCGAACCGGGCACCAGTCATCGGGAGATCACGCTCGCGTTGAGCACGAGCACAGCTCTTGTCGCCGGGTCGGACATCTGCCGTGGGATCTCGGAACGGGCGCCGAACTGCACTCTGCGGATGATCACCACCGCCAATCCGTCCGACTCGCTGTTCACCCAGGACAACGTGGACGCGATCCTGCTCCCCGAGGCCTTCACCACACGTCATCCCCGCGCGCGCTTGTACGACGATCGCTGGGTGGTGATTTCCGGCTCCTCCGATCTCGCCAATGGGAATGCCCTGGAACTGCTGGCCACCCTGCCCCACGTGATGTTCGACGCCCCGCGCATCTCGCGGCCCTATCAAGCACTCCACGAACACGGCGTCGAGTACTCGGTGCGCACGCGCATCAACGACAACCTGCTGATCCCCCACCTGGTTTCGGGGCGGGATCTGATCGCCCTGCACCGCAGGAGCACTGCCGAACTCATGGACCCGATCACGGACATACACGTGGCAGAGTTTCCGCTGGAAACCCCCTCACTCGGAGTGGACATCGTCTGGAATCCGTGGCTCCAGGACGACCCGTTCCGCCAGTGGCTCGGGGGCACCCTCAAGACCGCTACCGCCAGCGGGTATGCACACTAAGAATGCTGGCCATAAGAATAATTCACTTGCCGGATAGGGCCCCACGCCGTTGACTGTGATGCACCACACACCCCTCGATTCCAGGGTGAGTGAGCATTTGTGACTCAGACCCGAAAGGTCAATCATGACAACGGAAACGGCTGTTCTGGACAAGGTGACATCTTTGCCGACGAAGTCTTGGAGAACCCGTACGAGGCCTACGGGCGCCTTCGGGATCAGGCCGCTGCCGTGTACATCCCGGCTCGTGAGCTGTGGGCCGTCACCCGCTATGAGGCGGTCCGCGAGGCATTGGGCGATCCGGGGACGTTTTCCTCTACCGCGGTGGCCTTCAACCCCCAGATGAACGAGGTGCTCAAGGGCACCACCCTGGCCACGGATCCGCCGGATCACCAGCACTTGCGCAAGGTGCTGTCCCAGAACCTGTCCCCGCGTGCGCTGCGTTCAGTCAAAGCTGACATCGAGACCAAGGCGGACACCATGGTCCGCGAGCTGGCGGAACAAGACGAGTTCGACGGCATGCAGGACCTCGCCCGCGCCCTTCCACTCAACGTGGTCGTGGACATGATCGGCATCAAGGACCCCGAGATCCGCGCCAAGATCCTCACCTGGGGTGAGGCCGCATTCAACCTCCTCGGCCCCATGAATGAACGCGCCCAGAACAGTTTTCCGGTGGCCAAGGAGCTTTTCGACTGGACTCACAACATCCAGGTCTCGGATCTCACCGAGGGCAGTATGGGACACGGTATCTTCGCCGCCGCCGAGCGCGGGGACATCGCCTACGAAAGTTGCGGCATGATCATCCACCAGTACGTCGCCGCGGGTATGGACACCACAATCGCCTCGATCGGCAACGCCATCATGCTGTTCGCCGAGCACCCGGAGCAGTACGCCAAGGTTCGCGAGGACCCCGCGCTGGTCCCTTCCGCGTTCAACGAGGTGCTGCGCATGCACTCCCCGCTGCCCGCCACGGGCCGCAAGACGATGCGGGACGTCGAAGTGGACGACGTCGTGATCCCGGAAGGCTCCCAGGTTGCCTTACTGCTCGCCGGCGGCAACCGCGATGAGCGCCACTACCCCAACGCGGATACCTTCGATGTCACCCGCAATCCCGTGGATCACCTGACCTTCGGGTACGGAATCCACGGTTGCGCGGGTCAGGGACTGGCGCGCTTGGAGGCCTACGCGGCGCTCGGCTCACTCGCCAAGTACATCAAGAGCTACTCGGTCAGCGACTTCACGCGCAAGATCACTAACACCACGCGCTCCTACGAGAGCATCCTGGTGACGGACATCGTGCGCGCCTAGTCCATCGCGGTTCGACGACGCCGCTCGGGCGCCTTGCCCACGCAAGGTGCCCGGGCGGCGTCGGCCTCCTAAAGCAAGCCTTCAGGGGCGTTCGAGAAGAACGAGCTCCTGCGTGGTTCTGGTCATGGCCACGTAGCGGTCCACCGCCTCCGCGATCCCACCGCCGGAACGCTCGGGGTCGAGCAGCACCACCAGGTCGAACTCGAGCCCCTTGGCCAGCGCGGGCGGCAACGATTGCACCCGGTCGCGGGGCGTGAAGTACGGAGCGCCGATCACGCACGCGACGCCGTCATCGTGGCCGACCTCCGACTGGTCGAGGATCTCCTCAAGATCCGCCGCGACCCCGTGCTTCACGGGCACCCCGCTACTGCGGACCGAGACGGGAACGTTCGCATCCGGTATTGCCGCTCTGATCACCGGCTCAGCCTCGATCATGACCTCTCGCGGGGTGCGGTAGTTGATCGTGAGGGTGGAGTGGATGACGCGGTCGAAGCCCACCCGTTCCAGGCGCTGCTCCCACGTTTCCGTGAAACCGTGCCTGGCCTGGGCCCGGTCCCCCACGATGGTGAAACTACGCGACGGGCAACGGCGAAGCAGCATCTGCCACTGCGCATCGGTCAGCTCCTGCGCCTCGTCCACCACGATGTGAGCGAACGGTCCCGCGAGCGCGTCCTGGTTGATCTCGGGCGGTGCCGCGTGCTCCAACAGAGCGTGCTGCAGATCTTGGCCGCGCAGCATCCGCATGACCCTCATATCCGAATCGTCGGATTCGATCAGTTGATCAACCACGTCCGCCATGCGGGTGCTTTCTGCCTCCTCGGCTGCGCGTCGCCGTTCGGCGCGCAGCGTTGTATCCGGGTCACCCAACCGCTGGCGTGCGGCGTCGAGCAAGGGGAGGTCGGCCGTGTTCCAGGCGCGCGGGTCGGCACGTCGCAACAGTTGGATCTGGCGCGGCTCGAGCCACGGGGCACACATGCGCAGGTACGCCGGAACCTCCCACAAGTCACCCACCAGGTCGGTGGCATGGAGCAGCGGCCAGGCGCGGCCGAACGTTCGCTTCAGTTCGGGGTTCTGGCTGATCGCACGGCGGAACGGGGCCGCGGAATCCTCACGAGTGAGACCGTAGGCGTTGAATTCACCGTCCACATCCTCGTTCGGGTCTACGCCGACGTCGCTCGCGTCCTCCCCGAGGTCCCGCACCTTGTCCGTGAGGATCTCGACCACCGATTCCCAGATCAGCCCGCGCGCTTCATTGTGGGGCGTCCCGGGGTCCGGGGCCGAAAAGGCCTCGGCCCAGTCGAACGAACTGAGCCACACTTCGCCCCATGGTGTGTCGATCTCCATCCCTTCGGTCGGAGGGTTCTCGTACAGGGCCACCGCGGGTTCGATCGCGTTGACCATCTCGGCTGAGAACTTCAGCCGAGCCACCTCCGGATCGGATTCTTCCGTGGCGGCGAGTCCCTCGGGCAGGAGATCGTTGAGTGTGCAGGTCCGCACGCTGTCCTCGCCCAAGTTGGGAAGGACATCCGCTACGTAGGCCAGATAGGGGCGGTGCGGGCCCACGAAAAGCACGCCCCCGCGATGTTCGCTCACCTGCGCGTCCGAATACAGCAGGTGCGCCGTGCGGTGCAGGGCCACCACGGTCTTGCCGGTACCCGGACCGCCATCCACCACCAGGGCGCCCCGCGACCCGGCACGGATGATGGCGTCCTGATCGGCCTGGATGGTGCCCAGCACATCGCGCATGGCCTCCGACCGGCTGCCACCCAGGCTCGCGATGAAGGCGGACTGATCGTCGAGTGCCGCGTTGCCTTCCAGGCCCTCCGGGGTGAACACCTCGTCCCAGAAGTCCGTGATGTGGCCGCTGGTCCAGCGATAACGGCGGCGACTGATCAATCCCATCGGGTTGGCGTGGGTTGCTGCGAAGAACGGTTCGGCGGCCGGCGCCCGCCAATCGACCAGGAGCCGCTGGCTATAACGGTCGGTCAACCCGAGCCGGCCGATATAGGTGGGTTCGGCGGCGTCGTCGGCATCAGAATCGCCGGCCACCATGCGGCCCAGGCACAGGTCGGAGTTGAAGCGGCGCAACACGCGGAGGCGGCCCGTGAGGCGGTGGATGTCCTGGTCCCGGTCCAGAGCGGCCTGGCCTGCCCCGCCGGGGGCTTTGCGAGCGGCGTCGAGCCGAGCGGTCAGTTCAGAGATGTAGTCCTGGAGTGCAGTCGCCACGGCGCGCAGGTGCTGCTCGTCGCGGGCAATGAGCTGCGGATCGGCTTTGGCGGCCAGGTGATCGGGCAGGGTGAAGATGGAAGTGGCCACGGGATGCATGTCATCAGCTCCGAAAGCGGAAATCGGGTGGGGAAGGAGCTTGATCATCCCGCTCTCCGGGGGTCTTGCCGCAAGCCCCGGGGTGAGCTATACCTTGGAAGTAGAGGGGCACACGCGCGCTTCGGAATTCGACGTCGCGAGGCCCCTTTTGTCGTGTCCGCGCAACTTTGGTATTTCGCGATCGAGATTGACCGTTGAACGCGCTCCGTCAGCTGGGCGGAAGCCGTCAGCCAAGGCGGCCGCCGGATTCGGTGAGGTAGCACTGGCCACAAAAGGACTCGTAGGTGAC
Source organism: Kocuria sp. WRN011 (assembly GCF_002295155.1). Taxonomy (NCBI): domain Bacteria; kingdom Bacillati; phylum Actinomycetota; class Actinomycetes; order Micrococcales; family Micrococcaceae; genus Kocuria; species Kocuria sp. WRN011. Next base: position 61,707 of record NZ_NSGI01000012.1, on the reverse strand, counting down.
TTCGACGCCATCAGACCCTACCTCCCGAGCACCAGAACGCATTTCTTGAGTAGGTCGATCATCTCGATCAGCACCGATTACGGAACCGATGTTGAAGTCGTGTTCCCAGTTCTCCACCGCCACGTGGAATTCATGACGCCGCGTGTCCAAGTCCGCGATGATCGCGTCCATGGCCCAGTAGCGGTAACCGTCCGCGAGTAACTCACGATCCCAGTGCTCACCCTCCGGCCGCGGACCTTCCCATGGGCCCACGCCCACCACGTGTTCGACATTGGCTTCAGAAGTGGTGGCCGGGTCAGTCAAGCCCCAGCTCGTCCTTCGAGTAGGCGTACAGGCAGGGCACTCCCGTGTACTCCTCGATGCGTTCCTTGGCACCCGTGCGGCGATCCACGATCACGGCCACAGCCACAACGTTCGCTCCGGTCTTCTGCCGTCAGGCTGAACATGACCTGCCCGACGTAACGCGAGGCCTCATGATGCAGGGTCACATGGCGCAGATCCACGTGGTAATCGGCCTGACTGTCGCTGGCCAACGTCACGTTTCAGCGCACTACGGCCAGTCCCTTGATGACGTCGCGCAGTCGCTCGCGAGCGGTGTCCAGATCCCCAGGGGAGAAATTGGTGTTCATGGCGTCCTGCTCACGTTTCCGGGCGGGTTTGAGCACGGTGGGTGGCGATGTCGCGACTCACGAGGACATCCCCGCGGTTGCCGCGGCCATGCTGCGAGTAGGACCTGACAGGCACACGGGGATGAAGTACTGGAGTACAGTCAAGCTCTCGGCCGAACCGCAGATCGTCGACTCACTCACCCGAACTCTCTACCCAAAGAGCACCAGTAGGATGCAGAGACCGGAGCACGTCGCCATGTACATCCAGGCAGGGCATGCCCAGATATGCACTTCTATCCCGAAAACGCCGTTCAGACAGATAACGACACGACCGAGAACCGGCCATATGTAAAGCGAGTGGTGGCGATGAGCCACCTGCCCTTGATCCCCACGGTGGTTGGTGCGCCGTGTGCGTAGAGTATGGGCATGATCTTCAACCGTCTGGCGTGGTGGTGGCTGCGATAGCAGCCGGTTGAAGCATGACCACGGGCTGCACAGCAGCCCGTGCCCCACCGCCACGGCCTTGCGTGCAGCTCCTTGTCTGACAGGAGCACGCACATGGACTCGTTCGCCGTTGCCGAGCAGCGCTCAGCCGAACTGACCCGCACCATCGACCAGGCCCCGGAGAACTTCCGGGTGCTCACCGGGGAACGCCCTACCGGGGCTCTGCACCTGGGTCACTACTTCGGCAGCATCGTCGAACGCCTCCGGTTGCAGCAGGCCGGGGTGGAGACGTTCTTGGTGCTGGCCGATTACCAGGTCATCACCGACCGCGACACCACCGCCCGCGTGCAGGAGAACGTGCACAGTGCAGTGCTGGACTACCTGGCCGCCGGGCTGGACCCGCAGCGCACCACGATCTTCACCCACTCGGCGATACCGGCGCTGAACCAGCTGCTGCTGCCCTTCCTGAGTCTGGTCACCGAGGCCGAGCTGCACCGCAATCCCACGGTCAAGGCCGAGGCCGCCGCCTCCGGCCGGGCGTTGAGCGGGCTGCTGCTGACCTATCCGGTGCACCAGGCCGCTGACATCCTCTTCTGCAAGGGCAATCTCGTGCCCGTGGGCAAGGACAACCTGCCCCACGTGGAAATCACCCGGGTCATCGCCCGGCGCTTCAACGACCGCTACGGGCCCGTTTTCCCCGTGCCCGATGCCCTGCTCACCGCCGCCCCGGAAGTACCGGGACTGGACGGGCGGAAGATGTCCAAGAGCTACGGCAACACCATCGCCCTGTCGATGACCGCCGAGGAGACCGCGGCGGTGATCCGGCGTACCGTCACCGACGCCGAGCGTCGGATCACCTTCGACCCAGCAACCCGCCCCGGGGTCTCCGCGCTGCTGTCCACCGCGGCCCTGTGCCGGGGCACCACCCCGGAACAGGTCGCCGAGCAGGTCGGCGACGCCGGGGCCGGGCGCCTGAAACAGCTCACCACCGGGGCCGTCAACGACTTCCTCACCGACCACCGGCGACGCCGTCAGGAACTGGGCCGGGACCCGCACCTGGTTCGCGACGTCCTGGGCCGCGGCAATGCACGAGCCCACGAGATCGCCGAGGCCACCCTCGCCGAAGTCCGCGAGGCCATGGGCACCACCTACTGAGCCTCCACACACACCCAGTCCTGCCGCCGGGCCGGGATGTGAAGCCAACGCACGAGGCGCGGAACACGGGAGGAACGGCCGACACGCACAGCAGGGGCGGGGTGGAGAGGAACACGGCAATCCTCTATAGCGTGGAAAGACCTACCCCAGGAGGTTCCTCATGATGGACGTCGCTGGCTTCGGAGCGTTCCTCGGCCTATTCATCTGGCTGCTCATGGTCGCCATCACCTTGTGGCTGCTGTATTGGGTGGTGCGCAAGGGCGTCACCGCCGGCATCAAGGACTACGTGCACAAGCACGGCGACCGTGCCGACAGTTTGCGGCCATAGACGAAGCCCCATCGCGACGCCGCATTCCCGCGACGGCTCGGGCACCGGGGGAAAGGATCGGCGCCCATGGGCGGGGTCAGCTGGGTCGTCGCCGCTGCATCTCCAGGGCGTGCCAGGGTTGGCCGCCCACCTCGGTGCTGCGCACCCGCCCAGTCTCCTGGAACCCCAGGCTCTCGTACACGCGCCGGGCGGAGACATTGTGCGCGTAGACACCGAGCTTCATGACCGGCAGCCCCGTGACCTCGAAGCCCGTGCGCACCGCTGTGCCAATCAGTTCCCGCCCCAGACCGCGCCCTCGAGCGTCCGGGTCGAGGAGGATGCACCCGAGCCGCATCATGTGTGCGTCGACATCGACGAGCAACGAGGCGTGACCGACTGGATCCCCGGAGGAGGGGTCCAACCCGGTCCAATACCGGCGCTGATCATGCTGCAGATAAGTCTCCAGCTGCCCCCGATCCAGAGGCCATCTGAAGGTCCGCCCGGACCAGAGCACCATGTCGGCCTCAGAGGGCACCCAACTCAGGAAGACGTCCAAATCGGCTGAGCTGGTCTCTCGCAGGCGCATGCCCCAATGCTAGGGACGCCCCACCGGCGACCGGCGCTGCCGCTGACCAGGCCGCAGGTTCGAAGACGAACCTCTCCTGAACAGTCACGGGACAGATTGCTACGTACTTGGTTACATCCTCGTGGGTGCGGAAACGCCGAGGAGGTCGAGGCCGTTGGCCAGGACCTGTTGCGTGGCGTTGTTCAGCCACAGGCGCGATTTGTGCACGTCCTGGATCGGTGCGTCGCCCTGGGGAGCGATGCGGCAGGCGTCATACCAGCGGTGGTAGGTGCCGGCGATGACTTCGAGGTGGCGGGCGACGCGGTGGGGTTCTCGGAAGGTCGCCGATTGGGCGACCACGCCGGGGAACTGCCCGAGCGCTGCCAGCAGGTCGCTCTCGGTGGGATGGTTCAGCGTCGCCGCGTCGAAGCTGCTGGTGTCCACGCCGGTCGACTCCGCATTGCGGGCGACGGCGTGGGTCCTGGCATGGGCGTACTGGACGTAGAACACCGGGTTCTCGTTGGTGTTCTTCTGCAGCAGCTGCGGGTCGATGGACATCGCCGAGTCCGCCGAGGATCGGCCCAGGGAGTATCGCAGCGCGTCCTTGCCGATCCACTGCAACAGATCCCGCAGCTCGATGATGTTCCCGGCCCGCTTCGACAGGCGGGCTCCGTTCACGGACACCATCTGGCCGATGAGCACCTGGATGTTGTGCTCCATGTCGTCCCCGGCGCAGGCGGCAATGGCTTGCAACCGGCCGATGTAGCCGTGGTGGTCGGCGCCGAGCAGATAGATCTTCTGCTCAAACCCGCGGTCCTTCTTCGACAGGTAGTACGCCGCGTCTGCGGCGAAGTACGTGGGCTCACCGTTGGCCCGGATGAGGACCCGGTCCTTGTCGTCGCCGAAGTCGGTGGTGCGCAGCCAGACGGCACCATCGAGGTCGAAGACGTGTCCCTGCTCCCGCAGGCGGTCCACCGCCTGCCCCACCGCTGCGCCCTCGTGCAGGGCTGACTCGGAGAAGAACACGTCGAAGTGCACCCCGAAGTCGGCCAGGGTCTCCTCGATGTCGGCCATCTGCGCTCGATAGGCCAGTTCCCGGACGATTGGCAGCGCCTCCTCATCATCCATGTCCGCCAGCTCCGGCCGGGCGGTGAGAGCCTGGCGGCCAAGGTCGGCGATGTACTGCCCCGGATAGCCGCCTTCCGGGATCGGTCGGCCCTTGATGGTTGCCAGGACGGAGGCGGCGAAGGTGTTCATCTGCGTTCCGGCGTCATTGATGTAGTACTCCGCCGTCACCGCCGCGCCGCTGGCGCGCAGCACACGGGCGATCGAGTCGCCCAGTGCGGCCCAGCGGGTGTGGGCCAGGTGCAATGGCCCGGTGGGATTGGCCGAGACGAACTCCATGTTGATGGTGTGGCCCGCCAGGGCGTCATTGGTGCCGTAGGCGGACCCTGCCTCGACGATGGTGCGGGCGAGCTCCCCCGCCGCGCCGGCGTCCAGGGTGATGTTGAGGAAGCCCGGTCCGGCGATGTCGACGCTCTTGACGCCGTCGATGCCGGCCAGCCGGTCGCGGAGGATCTGGGCGAGCTCGCGCGGGTTCATTCCTGCTTTCTTGCCCAATTGCAGGGCGATGTTCGTGGCCCAGTCACCGTGCTCCCGGTTCTTCGGTCGCTCCACACGCACCTCCGACGGGAGGTCGACATGGAAGTCACCGGCCTCGACGGCGGCCTGCAAACAAGCGGAAATGGCGGCGGATAGTTCCTCTGGAGTCACCCGTGAAGCATAACGCCGCGGTCTCGAGCGCCCTGATCTCCCTGACATGGTCGCTACCGGTCCGCGACGGCGCCATGCACCTCTTCTAGGACACCGCCGCCACGTCCGACGGGAACCCTCACCGTAACGCCGTGGGCGGAGTAGTCAGCCGAAGCTTCAGCAGTGGGACGGCTGTTCTCGTCAGGGTGGAGTTGTCGGGCCTCATGGTGCGTTCAGGTCAGGCTCATGCCTCCGCCGGTGGTGATGACCTGCCCGGCGACCCACACGCCCTGGTCGGTGGCCAGCCACCCGATCAGCCGCGCGGGATCTCTCGGGTGCCCCCAGCGGCCGAAGGGGGTGGCCTGTCGCCATGTCTCGATCTCCTCCAGGGAGCGGTCGGTGGTCCCGGGGTCGAGGTAGCCGGTGTTGACCGGGCCCGGGTTGATGGTGTTCAACACGATTCCGAGCTCGAGCAGTTCCGCGGCCACCGTGGGAGTTGCCCCGGCCAGAGCGGCCTTGCTGGTGGCGTAGGCGACCTCACCGCGCATCGGCCCCTGGCCCTGGCCCGAGGTCATCCAGAACACCCGGCCCGCCGCCCGTTCATCGACGGGCCCGGCTTTTTCGATGCGGTCGCCGGGCCGCGCTGAGGCGGATCGAGCAGTCGTGGCGGCGTGGCGGTGGGCGAAGTGCCGGGTCAGCAGCAGGGTGGAGCGGGTGTTGGTGTCCCAGAAGGCGTTCAGGTTCTCGGCGGTCATGTCCAGGATGGACCCGTCGCCGCCGCTGCGGGCGTGGTTGCAGACGAGGATGTCCAGGCGCCCGGTCAGGGCGTGGGCCTGCTCGACGAGGTTTTCAGCGGTGTCCGGGTCCCTCAAGTCCGTGGAGACGTCGCCGGCGAGGGCCCCGTCGTGCAGAGCGGCCCGGATGCCGGCGCGTACCGCATCGAGGTCATCGGCGCCCCAGGGCTGGTCCGCGTCATGGGGGCTGTAGTGGTGGAAGAACACGCTCGCCCCCAGGGAAGCGAGCTCCACGGCCACCGCGTAGCCGATGCCGCGGCGGCGGGAGACCCCGGTGACCAGGGCGGTCCTGCCCTGCAGCGGGCGTGCGGAAGAGGGATGAGACATGGTGGTGCTCCTGACGTACTCGGGGATTCCTCGTTCACAGGGCAGACACTCACACCGTCTTCATGATGGGGAACCTATCAGTGACCGCCGCTCCAAGCGGTGCGCCACCAGGAAGAGAGTCAACCGGTGGCCAGCACCCGGTCACGATCGCGGCGATACATCGCGGCGTGCTCGGCGAAGTCGTCCCGGCCGGTCTCGGCGGCTCGTGCGTCGGTGAACGCCGCGAGTTCCTCCAGACGTGCCGCCACCGCAGCCAGCAACTCTGCGGGCTCGTAGGGCATTTCGTAGGAGTCGATCAGCAACCGGAGGCGACCCGCACGCTCGGGTGCGGGCGGGCCGCCGTCGTGCGCGTCATCGGTCAGAGGCACCAACCGGTAGGCCAGGTAGGCGAGGTCCCAGATCCTGGGGCCCGGGGAGGCCGTGTCGAAGTCGATCACCCCGCGCAGCCGACCGTTGCGGAACACCAGGTTGTACGGGGCAAAGTCGTTGTGGCAGATCACCTCAACCGGGTGGTGGGTGGGCAGCTGCCAGACCAGGTCCTCCCCTACCAGCGCGGTGGACGCGTCGTGGATCCGGCGCAGCAACCTCCCGGCCGCCGCCAGGACCGTTTCCGCCCACACCCACTCGGGCAGCGGATAGCCGGGAACCACCCCGACGATGTAGGACAGGACCTCCCGGCCGTCCTCGTCCACCCCGCGAGGCTCCGGGACCTCGGTGATCCCTTCCGCCCGCAACCGACTCAACAGTGCATGCACCGCCGGGGTCCAGGGTCCGACAGTGCGGCGGACACTGTCGTCGACCCGCACGACGGTGGTGGAGTTGCCGCCGGTCAACATCTCCTCTGCCATGGAACGACCCTATCCGGAGGACCTCAGCCGAACCGGCGGCCCAACTCCCGGGTAACGTGGGCAGCCGCACTGGCGTACAAGTTCCGCTCCTGTTCGGTCAGGTCGGGGCGGCCGGCCAGGAGGCTGCGGTGATGCAGAGACGTGAGGAACCGTTCGTAGACCTCCCAAGCATCACAGCGGATCATCATTTCCTCCACGGTGCCCGTGGCCGCCCGGTGCTCGCTGGCCGCCAGGTAGACCTCGATCAGGTCCCGGGTCTGGGCCCGGGTCATGGGTAGATGCCACGGCTCCACCGTGATCCGCCCACCGAGGTAAGCGAGGTCTTGGGCGGGGTCCCCGATCTCCGACCACTCCCAATCGATGTACCGCACCCCGGTCTCCCCCTCGACGAGGATGTTGGGCAGCAACAGATCCCCGTGGATCAGCGCGAAGGACTCCAACCGATTGAAAACCTTCTGTGCGTCCTGCAGATACGCCCCCACCTTCCGCGCCAGGCGTGTCACGTCGGGCTCGTTCATCACCCCCGGGTGGTTGTCCGACCACCACTCCAGCCCGGCGGCGAACTGACCGGCGATATCCACCGTCTCTCGGCGTTCCTCCTCCGGTGTGGTCAGTTCACCGCAGCGGTCGAAGCGCTGGGCATGCAGACGAGCCATCTGCTGGGCGTGGGCCTGGACCAGCCCCGGGGTCCACTGCCCCGGTGGAAGGACACGGCCGGGCACGAAACCGACCACCATGTACGGAGCACCCAACGGATTGTCCACCGACTCCTCCAGCACCAGCGCCTGCGGGCCGATGCCCTCAGGCACCAGGCTCAGCCCGTGGAACTCCTCCTGCATCGGCCGCGGCAGCTCCTCCACCGGACGCCGGGCGATCCGCACCACCACCCGTTGCTCGCCGGCCTCCAGTAACCACGCCGCGAAGCTCTCCCCATGCCCCAGCAGACGCACCTCGTCTCCGTCGCCCGGTGAGGAGCCCAGGCCGAGCGCAGCCGGGGCCTGGCCGGCCAGATGAACCAGTCGGTCGGCCATGGACGGATGCTCAGGACGGGCAGGAGTCATGAGCACAGTCTGCCCGCAATCACACCTGGCTCGACAACCAATGTCATGCCCCCGCTGCACCGGGGAAACGCCTTTAGTGCTCACACCGGAACCCCAACTGCAACGGTGCATATCTCGCCGTTGATGCGAATGTCAGCGGTTCTGGCCACGGCGCCCATGACCGTCCGAACGCCTGAGTGCGTCCTACGCTGAGCAGGTGCCACCCTTCGTCGACGTCTCCGCGCGCCACCGCGCCGTGAGGCGCACCGTTCTCGCCCTGGTGGGGGTGTTCCTCTTCTGTGCTGTGGCCGGCACAGTATTCCTCTGGAGTCAGATGAGCGTGACCACCCCATTCGACCCCTGGTGGCGCAGCCTCAAGAGCGTGGAGCGGCAGCTGGATCGGCTCGAGGGCGTGGATCGGGCGGTGCTGACGGTGGACACCCCGTATTGGGTCAACCGCTCGTTGCACGGAGCCTGGCCGCCCAGGTCCGGAACCCTGGAACTGGACCTGGACGAGGACACGGACCAGGCCTGGCTGCTGGAACTTCTTCCTGAGGCTCACCGGATCATCACGGAGCACGACTGGCCGGTGGAGCAGGGCCACCGCGTCGGTCCCGAGGAGGGCCCCGAGGCGGTGACCTTCCCGGTGGAGCCGGCCACCTGGAAAGTCCTCGTCACCTCCGGCTCCGATCGCCTCGAGGCTGGGAAGGGGCCCGTGTCGGTGCTGCCGCTGGCCCGCCAGTGGACCGACGCGGCCCGGGCCGCCACGGACCGCCTGGTGACCGGAGATGCGCCCGGACCCGGCCCGGCGATCACTTTGATTGGCTACCGCGAGGTGGATTTCACCTCGGAGGCCTCGGTCCAGGGGTTCCTGGACGCCCGCCAGGTGATGCCCGATGACGTTCAGCTCATCGGTCAGGAGGGCAACACCACCGTGCTGGCCGAGAAGCCCACGGGCATGGGCCAGGTCACCGCCGCGGACATCGTCGCCGGCGCACGCCTGGGGGACGCCCAAGGTATCCGCACCCTGGACATCGGCTACGGAGGCGAGGACGGCCGCCTGAGCTTCTGGGCAGAAACCCGGGACGACTTCGGGGCGCTTCCGGATGGTCCTCTCCCGGAGTCCACGCTCACCACCGCCGCCGAGCTGCACGACCGGCTCGCCCGACAAGAGATCAAGCACACCATCATCGTCGCCGTCCCCGGCCACGCATACACCTGGCCCGCCGAGATCGAAGAAGTCAGCGAGTAACCGCTACCGCAGCACGGTCCGCCGCTAACCGGGCCATATGTAAAGCGCAGGACGTTCAGCTGCTGTGGCGCCCGATGGTCCACGGGCCATGCAAGCAGTTGCCCGGTCTCTCCGAGGCTGAGGGTTGGGGCAGGCGTCCGTAGTGGAGGCCCTTACCGCAGTACTCGAACCGTGGAGCGACGGGCGGTCGCTGCACGGTTCGAGTGCGGTGAGTGGAGTGGCTGGTCACTCTTTGGGGTGGTGCGGGGCGTGTGCGGCGGGCGCACGGCCGGTATCAGCCCTTGACGGCACCTCCGGTCAGGCCGGAGACGATGTAGCGCTGCAGGAACAGGAACAGCGCCACGACGGGGATGGCGGCCAGGATCGCTCCGGCGGTGAACACGCCCCAGTTCTCGCCGAATTGCACGGAGACGAACTGGTAGAGCCCCACGGCCAGCGTGTACTTCTCCGGGTCCTGCAGCACGATCTGGGCGAGCAGGAAGTCCGAGAAGGACGCGATGAAGGACAGCATGCCGACGACCACCAGGATGGGGGTGACCAGGGGCAGGATCATGGTCCAGTAGATCTGGGCGTGCGAGGCGCCGTCGATCTCGGCGGCTTCGTCCAGGTCCTTGGGGATGGTGTTGAAGAAGCCGTACATGAGGAAGGTGTTCGCCCCCAGCGCCCCGCCCAGGTACACGGCGACCAGGCCCAGCCGGGAGTTCAGGCCCAGGAACGGGTAGACCTCGGAGATGGCGAAGAGCAGCAGGAAGATGGCCACGAACGCCAGCAGTTGCGGGAACATCTGGATGATCAGCAGGGTCATCAGCCCTCCCTTGCGGGAGCGGAAGCGGAACCGGGAGAAGGCGTAGGCGGCCGCCGCGCCCATCAGCACCGTGCCCACGGCGGTGGTGACCGAGACGAACATCGAGTTGGCGAACCAGGTGAGGTAGGGGTTCTGCGGGTCGTTGAGCAGGTTGGTGTAGTTGGCGCCGGTCACGTCGGAGAACAGCCGGTTGGACCCCAGCAGCGATCCCGAGGCCGATAGTGACGCCGAGAACGCGTAGACCAGCGGAAACAGGGCGAAGACGCACGCCGCGATGGCTGCGAGGTGCTTCCACCCGCCGCGGGCGAAGCGCCGGCCGGCACCGGGCCGGGGCCGGGGCGCCGCGGTTCCGGTGCCCGCCGGTCGCAGGGAGCCGGTCGGCTGGACCGTGTTCGAGGTGCCGATGGACGGGGCGGCCATGGCCGCGGCCCAGGGGGCGCGGTTCGAGCCGTCGGGGCCGGGGCGGTCGCCCGGCGGGGGCGTGGTGGGAGTGGACATGTCAGCTGATCTCCTCGAGAGCCTTGCTGCGGCGGAACGTCAGTCCGGAGATGACGGCCACCATGATGAAGATGAGGATGGACAGGGCCGCGGCCAGACCGTAGTCGTTGCTGCCGCCGGCGAACGCGATCTTGTACACGAACGAGATGAGGATGTCCGTCGCACCTACCCCGGTGGTGGACTCGACGTCCTGGGGGCCACCGCCGGTGAGCAGGTAGATCACGTTGAAGTTGTTGAAGTTCATCGCGAAGGACGCGATGAGCAGCGGTCCCACCGCCACCATGAGCATCGGCAGGGTGATCGAGCCGAACTGGCGCACCGGGCCGGCCCCGTCCATCTCGGCCGACTCGTAGAGCTCGCCGGGGATGGCCTGGAGGGCGCCGGTGGTCACCAGGAACATGTAGGGGAAGCCCAGCCAGAGGTTCACCAGCAGCAGCGAGATTCTGGCCAGCCAGGGGTTGTCCAGCCAGGGAACCCCAGCCCCACCCAGCAGGATCTCGTTGACGAAGCCGTAGTCGGTGTTGAGCAGCCCGGCCCAGATCAGAATGGAGAGGAACGCGGGGAAGGCGTAGGGCAGGAAGATGATCGCCCGGTAGACGTTGCGGAACTTCAGCTTCTCGTCGTTGAACAAGATCGCCAGCAGCAGCCCGAGGAAGAACGTCAGGGCCACGGAGAGGATGGCGAAGGTGAAGGTCCACAGGGTCACGGCGAGGAACGGTCCGCCCAGGATCGCCGGGTCGAAGATCGCCGCGAAGTTGTCCAGGCCCACGAACACGCGCCAGCCCGGGCTGAGGGCCTCGCCGTCGGAATTGACGAAGGCACCTTCACTGTTGTTGGTGTACACGGTACCGTCGTCGGCGACCATCGCGTCGGCGCCCTCGTCATAGACCAGGGTGGGGTCGTAAGCGTAGGCGGTGCGGCCGTCATCGGTGCGCAGCGCGCCGTCCTCGGCTTGCTCGCTCACCGGGACCCGCAGCTCGGAGAGCTGGTCCTGCGCCCCGAGGACCTCGGTGTAGGAGAGGACCTCGTAGCCTGGCACCTCGGCGACGCGGCCGTCGGTGACCGTAGCGTCCCCGACCGGGGCCAGCGGCTGCTCGGCGGTGCCAACGAGCACCTGGCCCTCCTGCACCGTGGCCAGGGCCAGTCCAGCGCCGCCCTCCACAACCGTGACGGGGTAGGGCGCGGAGCCTTCCACACGCTGCTCGTAAGTGGTGGTGAGCTGGCTGATCGCCGCCGCTTTGGTGGCGTTGTGGCCGTCTCCGTAGTTGGTGAACGCCGTGGCTGCCGTGTAGAGCACCACGAAGATCTGGAAGATCAGCAGGAAGATCAGCCCCGGGTAGAGGTATTTGGCGGGCAGCATCTTCCGGGTCGGCAGGAAGTACACGAGGTCGGCCACGACCAAGGCGACGACGAGGAAGGCCAGGATGCCCCAGTTTCCGGCGGCCCAGGCCGCGAGGATGCCGTAGAGGCCGAACGCGTTGATCAGTGCCATGAGGACGAGCTTGACCACGAAGCCCAAGCCGAATCCTCGGGAGTGCGAGTCGCGCAGGTCGAGGGGAGCGCCGAGCCCGGCGCCCCTGCCCGCCTCGCCACGGGCGGCGGTGGCGCCCCGTGCGGTGGTGTGTGTGCTCATCAGATCTGTCCTTCGATGTTGTCGATCATGCGGTCCCACAGCTCCACGGGGTCCCCGCGGCCGTCCACGATGGCGTTCTCCGTGGTACCCCAGAAGCTCCACACCGCGCCCATCTCCGGGATGGCCGGCATGGGCAGGCCCGTCTCGGCGATCTCGGCGTAGGACGAGCGCAGCGGGTCACCCTCCATGCGCTCGACCGCGATCTGGCTGGCGGGGGGCCGGCCCGTGCTCTCGTACATGGCCGTCTGAGACTCGGGGCGGGTGAGGTAGTTGGCCGCGAAGTCCTGGGCCGCGACCGGGTTGGGGGCGTTGGCGTTGACGAAGAACGCCTGGACGCCCACGAAGGGGCGTGCCTGCTCGTCACCGGCCGGGGGCACCGGCAGGACGCTCACGTCCATCCCGGCGGCCTCGACATCGGTCAGCTCCCACGGCCCGCCCATGTGAAAAGGCGACTGGCCGTTGAGGAAGGATTCCTTGGCGATGTCCGGGGTCATGGAAGTCTGCAGGTCGCCGGTGGCCCCGAGGTCCTGCAGGTAGCGGGCGAAATCCTGACCGTCCTCGCCACCCATCGTGAGGTTACTTGTGTATTCGCCTTCCTCGGTGCGCTCAAACACCTCGGCCCCGAAGGAGGTCTGCAGGGCGTACAGGTGGTACGGGTCCCCGGCCTCCGGGGACTGGCTGACCGTGAACGGGTACTCGATGCCCCGCTCCTCCATGAGCCGGTGTCCGATCGTCCGCAGCTCATCAAAGGTGGCCGGGTCCTCGGTGGTGAGCTCGTTGTTGCGCAGCAGCGCCACGTTCTCAATCGCGTAGGGCACCCCGTAGCTGACCCCGTTGTAGACCACGGCGTCCCGGGCGTTCTCGGTGAACTCCTGGGCCCGCTCGCCCATCTCCACGGGGGCCACCACGCCGTTGGCGGCGAGCTGCCCGAGGTTGTCGTGCGGGGAGACGATGATGTCCGGTGCCTGCCCGGTGGGAGACTGCGAGATGAAGTTGGAGATGGCCTGGGCATTGATCTCGCGCTGGACGAACTCCACCTCCACCCCGGTATCGGCGGTGTAGGTCTCGGCGACCTGTTGCAGGGCAGGGATTTCGTCGGCTCCCGCCTGGATCTTGATGCTTCCCGGCCCGCCGCCCAGGCCGGCGACCCCGGCCGTGGGCGCCGATGAGCACCCGGCGAGCAGGAGCACGGCACCGGCCGCGACGGCCGCCCGGTGGATGTGTTTCATAGTGGCATTCCTCATTGTCGTCGTAGTCAGTCGGCGGCGTACGCGCGGGGCTGGTGGTCATTCGGGCAGACGCCGACCGGTGGCGGCGTCAAAGAGGTGGACGTGCTCCAAGTTCGGGGCGACCCAGATGGTGGACCCAGCCCGCGGCGGGGTGCGGCCCTCGACCCGAACGATGAACTCGTTGCTGGTGGACTCGTCGGTGGTTCCTGCGGTGGGGTCCACGGGCACGATCGCGTTGGCGGCGGTCACTGGGGCGAGGTGGCCGTAGACGAAGGCGTCGGCGCCGAGTTCTTCGACCACGTCCGCGACGATCGGCAGGCCGGTGCCCTCGGCGGCCGGGGCGAGGTCCTCGGGGCGGATCCCGACCGTAACCTGGGGCCCCCTCAGGGCGGAGCGCTGGGCGGGGCTCAGCGGGATCCGCACCGTGCCCAGCTGGGCCCCGGTCTCGGTGACCGGGACGCGGAAGAGGTTCATGGCCGGGGAGCCGATGAACCCGGCCACGAACTCCGTGGCCGGCCGATCGTAGAGCGCCCGCGGGGTGTCGACCTGCATCAGGTGCCCGTCCTTGAGCACCGCCACTCGGTCGCCCATCGTCATCGCCTCCACCTGGTCGTGGGTTACGTACACCGTGGTGACACCGAGTCGGCGGGTCAGGGAGGCGATCTGGGTGCGGGTCTGCACCCGCAGCTTCGCGTCCAGGTTCGACAAAGGCTCGTCCATCAGGAACACCTGCGGGGACCGCACGATGGCCCGACCCATGGCCACGCGCTGGCGCTGCCCGCCGGACAGGGCCTTGGGCTTGCGGTCCAGGTAGTCGCTCAGGTCCAGGATCTTCGCGGCCTCCTCCACCCGGTGCCTTCTTTCTTCGGCACTGATTTTGGCGATCTTCAGGGCGAAGCCCATGTTGTCCGCGACCGTCATGTGCGGGTACAGGGCGTAGTTCTGGAAGACCATCGCGATGTCGCGGTCCCGGGAGGGGACGTCGGTGACGTCGCGGTCGCCGATGTAGATGTTGCCCCCGGTGACCTCCTCGAGGCCGGCGAGCATCCGCAGGGTGGTGGACTTGCCGCACCCTGAGGGCCCGACCAGGACGAGGAACTCCCCTTCGGTGATGTCGAGGTTCAGGTCGGTCACCGAGGGGCGTTCGGCCCCGGGGTACTGGCAGGTCACGTTGGCGTAGCGCACAGAAGACATGAGCAAGGTTTCCTTTCAGAGGCCCTGCCATTGAGGAGATCCGAGGTCGGGCCGGCCATTGGGTCAGGTCCGGTGTTGGCGGTCGAAGCCCAGCCCCGGGGTACTAGGACACACCTCGCCGAACAGGAGATCAGGAGTGCCAAGTACGGAAGACACTGATCCTAAGGTGAGCCACATCACTACTGTAAGCGTTTACAGTTTCGGTGTCCACGGTCGAGAGAGCAGTTGCCGAAAGAGCCGTTCAGACAAGTAAGCGCTTTCAGTTTGGGTGTGCGAGCCCTACGATGGTGCTCATGTCGACGACCTCTGGTGAGCTCCAGTCACTGCGCCTCACCCCGCTGCATGCCCGCGACCAGGACCCGAAGTGGTGGCGGTCCTCGGTGATCTATCAGGTGTATCCCCGTTCGTTCCGCGACCTCGACGGGGACGGCGTCGGCGACCTCGCCGGCATCACCGCAGAGTTGGGGCAGCTGGGGCAGCTGGACATTGATGCGATCTGGCTCTCGCCCTTCCACCCCTCCCCCCACCGCGACGGTGGTTACGACGTGAGCGACTACTGCGACGTCGACCCGGTCTTCGGCACGCTGGAGGACTTCGACGCACTGGTGGCCGCGGCCGAGGCGCTGTCCATCAGGGTGATCATCGACCTGGTGCCCAACCACTGCTCCGTGGAGCACACGCTGTTCCGTCAAGCCCTGACCGCCGTCCCCGGCAGCCCTGAGCGCGACCTGTTCATCTTCCGTGACGGGCAGGACCCCTCCGGGGAGCTGCCGCCGAACAACTGGCAGTCCCACTTCGGCGGCCCGGCCTGGACCCGGGTGGTGGAGGCCGACGGGGAGCCGGGCCAGTGGTACCTGCACCTGTTCGACTCCTCCCAACCCGATTTCAACTGGGACAACGAGCTCGTCCGCGTGGAATTCGAACGTGTCCTGCGTTTCTGGCTCGACCGCGGCGTCGCGGGATTCCGGGTCGATGTAGCCCATGCGCTGATCAAGGCCCGGGGCCTTCCCGACTGGGGAGGACGGGCCGACGGCGGCAGCATCCCGGGCTACCCCTTCACCGACGCCCCGATGTTCGGCCAGCCGCAGATCCACGACATCTACCGTCGCTGGCGCGAGGTGCTGGCGGAATACGACGGGGAACGGATCCTGTGCGCTGAGGCCAGCGTGGACCCGCTCGACCGCCTGGCGGACTGGGTGCGCCCGGACCAGATGCACCAGACCTTCAACTTCTCCTACCTGGCGGCTCCGTGGGACCCTACGGAGCTGCGCCGGATCATCACCTCCTCCCTCGAGGCTTTCGACGCGGTCGGAGCCCCTACCACCTGGGTGCTCTCCAACCACGACGTCGTGCGGCACACCACCCGGTTGGGTCTGCCCGAGAACACGCCCCGCCCAGGCGATGGCCTCGGACCCGAAGACGAGCAGCCGGACCACCTGCTGGGCACGCGCCGGGCGAAGGCGGCCTCCCTGCTCATGCTCGGCCTACCGGGTGGGGTGTACCTGTACCAGGGTGAGGAACTCGGGCTGCCCGATCACACGACCATGCCTCATGACGTCCGGCAGGACCCCACCTATCACCGCACCGGGGGCGACCGTCTCGGGCGCGACGGCTGCCGGGTGCCGCTGCCCTGGACGACCACGGGAGGCTCCTTGGGGTTCAGCGCCACCGGTCAGTCCTGGCTGCCGCAACCCTCCGACTGGTCGGAACTCTCCCGCCAGGCCCAGCGCGAGAACCCCGCCTCCACGCTGTCGCTCTACCGCGCAGCGCTGGCGTTGCGACGAACCCACGGACTGGGCTGCGGGTCCCTGGCCTGGGCCGAGGACTTCACCGCACGCAACTGCGTGGGATTCCTCAACAATGATGTCCTGGTACTGCTGAACATGGGCACCACTGCTGTGGAGCTGCCGGACCTGCCGGTGCTGCTGCGCAGCGATCCCGAGACGGACACGCCCTATCTCTTGCACCCGGAGGAAAGCACATGGCTGCACCTGGACGACCCCGCGACGACATACCCGTGAACCCTCCGCGATTGCAGGACGTCGCCGCGCGAGCCGGAGTATCTACCGCCACCGTCTCCCGTGCACTCAGCGGCAACGGCCAGGTGTCCCCCCGCGCCCGGGCCAGGGTCCAGCAGGCCGCCCAGGAGCTGGGCTTCGTCGTCTCCTACCACGCCTCGAGCCTGGCCAGCGGCCGCAGCCGCAACATCGGAGTGGCGCTGCCCTACGTCGACCGGTGGTACTTCTCCACCGTCTTGGAAGGAGTGGCCGGCGCCCTCATGGAAGCCGGTTACGACCTGTCCCTGTACAACTTCGAAGGAGACCGCTACCGGGAGACGGTGCTGACCGACTTCCTGTTGCGCAAGCGACTGGACGCGGCCGTGGCGGTCTCCCTGCAACTGGATCCGGCGGAGACAGAGCAGCTGTTCTCCGCCGGGATCCCCCTCGTCGGAGTCGGAGGCCCCCTGGTGGGTGCGTCCACCATCAGCATCGACGACCTCGACGTCGGACGGCGCGCGACCGAACACCTCATCGGACTGGGCCACCGGCGGATCGCCCATCTCGGCGGGGCCGAGGAGGGCAGGCGCTACTTCCCCATGTCCAACGACCGCCGCACCGGCTACGAACAGGCGATGACCAAGGCCGGGTTGCCCATCGAACCCACGTGGTCGCTCATCGTCGACTACACCTTCACCGACGCCTACCAACGGGCCAAGAATCTCCTGGCGGACCCCACCGACCGCCCCACGGCCATCTTCGCTGCCTCCGACGAGATGGCCGCCGGGGCAATCCTGGCAGCCAGGGACCTCGAGCTCACCGTGCCCGGGGATCTGTCGGTCATCGGCATCGACGCCCACCCCATCGGAGAGGCCTTCGGCCTGACCACCATCGATCAGCACGCCCGCCAACAAGGCGTCCACGCCATCCGGCGGCTCCTCCAGCACCTGACCGGACAGAACACCGAGCCCACGAACGAGATCGTCCCAGCCAACTTCGTCGTCCGATCCTCCACCGGGACCCCAGCCAACCCGACCGCAATCTGACCTGTCACAACTCCCCGCACTTCTGCCATCAAACAAAAGCCGGACCGTTCAGGCACAGATCCCAGCACGGAGAACCGGCGTCATCCCTGAGCCCCTATGGGTTCACACGGTCGGTATTGGCAACTCTCTGATGCGCCGGTAGAGGGTGGCCCTCGACATCCCGAGATCCCGGGCGACCTGGGTGGCCGGCTCCCCGCCGTCGATCAACCGGAGGGCATTGCGGATCTGGGAGTCGGTGAACGTCTGGCGCCGCCCACCGAGGTCCTTGCCAGCAGCCCTGCGCTTGGCCACCGAGTCGGTGATCCGCTCCCGCTTGATCTCCAACTCCATCTGCGCCAGAGCCGCCATGACGGTGAAGACCATCGAGCCCATCGGAGTGGCGGTATCCACGTCTCCTCCGCCAAGATTCAACGCCCGTAGCCCCACCCCCCTCCCCCGCAGTGCTTCGGCGAAGACCAACATGTTCTGCGTCGAGCGACCCAGTCGGTCCAGCGTCGTGATGACCAACGTGTCGCCCTCCTCGAGGGCGGTCACCGCTTTGTCGAAGGCCGGACGAGATGCACGCCCTCCAGACACTCCACTGTCGACATAGACGTCGTCAGGCCGCACGCCGGCGGCCAAGAGGTCAGACACTTGACGGTCTGCGTCTTGTTGCCGTGTCGAGACTCGGGCATACCCGATCAGCTTCCCCATGTCCACCTCATCTGTCTCGCAACCGACGTTGAGTATCCGATTCTAGGGGCATGGATAAAGCACAAGGATGCGAGACATGCCGAATCGCGAAAACATGCGGGCGCAAATTTTTGCGATGAGACGTCTCGCATCCCATAATCTGCGAAACATCCCGCCACTTACCCGAGATCCACATGACTGCAACTTCAGGGAGTTAACCGACAACCAGCATGTTCAGCTAACTATCCGCTGTGCCAGCGCTGCCGTTCGAGATTTGTTTATGAGAACCACTCCGTGGCTGGACAGCCCAACTCGGCTATTCAGAAGTGCAAAGTGATTGCCCTCAGGCCGACCGACGCTCATGCGGCAATATTGAATCGGGCGGCCCGGCCTGTCCCCACACCCGTCATGTGGTGACTCTTTACGGAAGAGATAGGCTTCGGCCTTTCGAAGCGGCACCTCAGCCCAGTCGGCCACCGGATTCGGTGAGGTAGCACTGCCCGCACAGGGACTCATAGGTAACCTCGACGCCGTCGATGGCGACCTGATCGCCTTCGAACACGAACCGCTCCCCCACCTTGCGGGTGTTGAACACGGCCTTGCGGCCGCAGCGGCAAATGGTCTTCAGCTCTTCCAGCGAGTGCGCGAGCTCCATCAAGCGCGCCGAACCTGGGAACGCCTGGGTGCGGAAATCCGTGCGGATGCCGTAGGCCATGACCGGAACGTTGTGGAGCACGGCGATGCGCAGCAGGTCATCTACCTGGTCGGTTTCGAGGAATTGGGCTTCATCCACCAGAACGCACGCAACGGGTTTGGCGTCCACGTGCTCGAGGAGCGCATCCGGATCGTCACCTGTCGCGTAGCGGTGGAAGAGTTCGAGCACGCTCGCACCGTGGGGGATCAAGAAATCCACCGTGCGCGTGACACCCAAGCGGGACAGAATCTGGTCCTCGCCCTTGGTATCGACCTGGGGTTTGGCGAGCAACACCCGCTGCCCGCGTTCTTCGTAGTTGTAGGCCGCCTGCAGCAGACCCGTGGATTTTCCGGAGTTCATCGCGCCGTAGCGGAAGTAGAGCTTGGCCACGGTGGGACAGTCTATCGGCAGCAACCGACCGGGACGCGTGGATGTGCCGTGGGACCACATCGATCACTGACCGGAAATCGCAGGTGATTGCCTCTCCGCCGGGCTGATGGCTATCTGGGCAGGTGTCCTTGAATGAGCTGTTCCTGGCAGCGATTTGTCCTGGGAAACTATGCTTGACTGTCGGGAGTAAATCCGGCGAACCCAGGTATAGGGGAGGGCGATCGTGCCAGTGAACGAGCTCGATTCGTCGTCTGGTATCCCTCTGTACCGGCAGATCAAGGACATTCTGCGTCACGAGATCATTGATGGCTCCGCCGACCCTCAAACCCCCATCACTGAAGCGCAACTTCTGGACCGCTTCGACGTGAGCCGTGCGCCCATCCGTCAGGCTTTGAAAGAACTCTCGGTCGAAGGATTCGTCTACCGCAAGCAAGGCAAAGGAACGTTTCCCGTGCCGGGCTCTCGGGTGCATCGACCGGTCACCGTTCGCTCGGGTGCCCTGTACCAGTTCCTGGCCGACACTGGCCTCGACCCGGAGTCAACGGTTACCGGTGTCGAACGCGTGGTGCCGCCGACTCGGATTGCACAGAACCTCGACCTGTCCAAGGGCGAAGAGCTGCTGCACTTCACGCGGGTGATTTCGGTGGAGGGCGCCCCGCTCGTGGAAGCAGATGTCTACATCCGCGCTCCCAAGGAGTTCATCCCGACCGGTGGCGCGTTGGAAGAAAGAGGCTCCGCGTTCGAACTTCTCGAGCGGCAGTTCGGCATCACACTGGAACGCGCTGAACATGAAGCCTGGGCTACGGCAGCTTCTCCGCGGCAAGCTGAGACCTTTGGCGTCCCCGAGGGGAGCCCCTTGCTGGTCATCGAGACGCTGTTCTTCGCCACGGGAGGACTTCCCGCCGGCTGGCGCACCGCCGTTCACCGTGCTGACGAGTTCAAGTACCACTTCATCACCGGCGCGTAGTCGAGCAGCCTCAGCAGGTGGAGCATTCAGTGTGCCCTTAGGGCCGCTGATGACACACCGTGGGCCATGAGGACCCTTGGGCGAGCCATTAAGGGTTCTAGCGGAACATCATGCGATCGGGAGGGCTGCGGCATCGCTTGAGGTGGGATCCAGCTGCCGCTCCCAACCTCGTCAACTCCCAATCCACCCCTGACCTGCGCCTTAGATCCGGCTGAAATTCCCAGCTGCACTCCACTTACGCTTTGGCATAACAATATGTATATTGGTGCCACAACGTTACTCAGATCACACCACAGGCGATGGCTACGGCCCGTACGGCGGACACGAGGCTCTCCGGTTCATCGCTTCTCACGTTGACGACCGCCAGCACCCGCCCCTACTTGCGAGCAGACCGACACGGCCCACCACGGAAGGCCATCAACGGCAGCCACAAGCCAGGGGACGCGAAGTGCCCCACGCTCCACACCGCGTCACCCTCATGGTCGGTGACGCCGATGAAAGGTAGTGCCCATGACAGATTCAGAGACTGTCGGCAATGCAACGGTCAACACAGTTCTCGGTCCCGTTCCCGCCGATCAGTTGGGAATCATTGCGGTCCACGAGGCGCTGCTCTCGGTGATCCCGGGAGCCCAGTTCGCGCCGGACGTGTCCATGGATCGCGCCGAGATCTTCGAGACCCTCGCCGCCAAACTCAAGGACTTCCGCGAGCACGGTGGCGGCACGATCGTGGACAGCACCGGCATGTTCCACGGCCGCGATCCCAAGCTCTACGAGGCGCTGTCCAAGTCCACTGGTGTGCACATCATCGCGACCACCGGCATGGGCCCGGAGGAAATGCTCGGCGGTTACTTCCTCACCCCGCAGACCAATCCACCCACGCCGTGGCCCGCGGAGAAGTTCGCCGACCTCTTCGAGAAGGAGGTCACCGAGGGCATGGTTGTTCCGCGCGTTGAACGTCGCGCCGCAGCTGGCATGGTCGCCACCGCGGCAGCGCGCGACGGCATGACCCCCACCGAGGAAAGCCTTTTCCGCGGTGCGGCACGAGCGGCCCTGAATTCCGGGGTCCCCGTCTCGATCCGCTTTGGCGCGGACGCCCTTCACGACCTGGACATCGTGCTCGCCGAGAGCATCCCGGCCCGCCGCGTGCTGGTGGGTGGGCTGGATCGTAAGGACGCGGCGTCGTCGAACGGGGCGCTCGAGGTGGCCATGAAGGGTGCGTACGTCGCGCTCGATCACGTGGGTCTCAACGACGACGCCGCCCACCTCACCGACGAGGAGCGCGCGGATCTGGTGCTCGAGCTTGTCGATGCCGGCCACGCGGACAAGATTCTGTTGTCTTCGAACGCGATTGGCGTGGCCAAGGGCCAACCCGACTACGACCTGCCCTTCAGCTATGTCGCGGCCACGTTCGTCCCGCAGCTCGTGGCCAAGGGACTCAGCGCGGATCACGCGCAGCAAATCCTGGAGAGCAACCCGCGTGACCTGCTGACCGTGGCCCCGGCGCACCGCGCCGACCAATCCTGAATTCTTGAGGTGAAGAAGTTGTCGAAAGTAAACACCGTGCTGGGAACCATCCCGGCCGAAGAACTGGGCATCGTGGCCATCCACGAACACATCGGCTACGGCATGCCGGGCTCCGAACTGGACACCCAGTGGTGGAAGACCCCGGAGCAGCGTTACGAGGAAACCTTGCCCAAGCTGCGTGCGTTCCACGAGTACGGCGGCGGCTCGTTCGTGGATGTGACCGGTATCTGCAACGGCCGCGACGTGGACTACTACAAGTCCCTGTCCGCCAAGACCGGCGTGAACATCATTGCGTGCACAGGATTCGTGGGTGGCGATACGGCACTGCCGCACTTCGCCCGCGCCTCCGTGGAATACCTGGCCGAGGTGTTCGTTCACGAGATCACCGTGGGAATCGGAGACACCGGATCCAAGGCCGGCGTGATCAAGGTGGGCGTTTCCCGCGGTGGCAAGATGACCGATCTGGACAAGCGCATCTATCGCGCGGCCGCCCGCGCTGCGCTCGCCACGGGTGTTCCGATCCTCACCCACCTGGCGATCGATGCGGAAAACGCCATCAACATCTTCAACGAGGAAGGCCTGCCGCTGGACCGAGTGCTCTTCGGTCACGCGGACGACGGCGTCAACGCCCAGAACACGCGCGACACCTGGATCGCCGAGCAGGGCGGCCGCGTCGGTTTCGACACGTTCGGCTACGAGACGGAACTGCCTGATCCGCCGTTCTGGGCCCGTCCGCGCAAGGAGCGCCTGGATCACTTCCTGCGCTTCCTGGGTGAGGGCCACCTCGACAAGGCTCTTGCCGGCGTGGACGCGAACTGCAGTCCTCTGGGCTGGCCGGGCGTGAAAGGCCACACCGTGAACTACCTGTTCGAGGACCTCATCCCGGACCTGCGCGAAGCGGGCGTGGACCAGGCAACTATCGACACACTCTTCATCCACAACCCTGCCGATTTCCTCTCGATCCAGAAATAAGCACTTCTCATGCGGGGCGGGACGACGGCGCTCCGCTCACCGCAGATCTCACCAGAAAGTGACACACCATGAAGACTTCGGACCTTCAGAACCTGACCATCGCCATTGTGGGTGGCGGCTACGGCGGCGCGTCCGCGGCGGCCGCGCTGAGCGCCCTGGGTGCGAACGTGACCGTGTACGAACAGGCCTCCGGAATGCACGAGGTGGGCGCAGGCATCGGCTTGCGTCCCTCGTCCATGAATCGTTTCCGCGAGTGGGGCATCTTCGACAACATCGCTGCGGTGAGCTCTCCCAGTGACTACTTCGAGATTCTCACGGCCACCGGCGGTCCCATCATGAAGGACGACTGGCCCGAGGACGGCGAGGAGAAGCACACCTACCTGATCCACCGCGGTGACTTCATCGAAGCCCTGGTGGGTGCGCTTCCGCAGGGCATGGTCAAGCTCGGCCACAAGCTGGAGAAGATCGAGGACAACGGCAGTAACGCCACTCTCACGTTCACCAACGGTGAGGTCGTCACCGCCGACCTCGTGGTGGGCGCGGACGGCATCAAGTCCGTGGTGCGCAAGCAGCTGTTCAGCGACAACCAGCCGGTGTTCTCCGGTGAGCATGCTTACCGCTCCGTAATCTCCATCGACGACGCCCACGGGATGATCAACGACGACAACCTGCGCATGTACATCGGCCACGGCACCAAGGTGTACTTGTTGCCGCTGCGCCACCGGAACCAGGTGTCCTTCGACATCACCGCACTGATTCCGGACAGCACCTGGTCACCGGACGTCACCAAGGAAGACATCCTCAAGACCGTTGAGGGCTTTGACGAGCGCATCGTGGACATCTCCCGCGGCCTGAACATGGACACCGTGAACCTGCGGGCCGTGTACGACATCGACCCCGTGGACAACTGGCACTCGGACTGTGTGGCGTTGCTGGGCGATGCCGCCCACTCCATGCTCCACCACCAGGGCCAGGGTGCGAACTCCGCGATCCTGGACGCCGGTGGACTTGCCGACGCCCTCAAGACGGCCGATACCGTGGCAGAAGCGCTGGCCCAGTACCAGGCCGACCGCAAACCCGTGACCGACGAGCTGCAGCGGATCTCCCGTTCCGGCTGGACCGAGGACGAGGTCAACTCCGTGTTCCCCGGCCAGAAGCCCGAGAACCAGAACCCCGCCGAGCAGCAGGCCGCGGATCACGACACCGCCGACCTCGACTCCAGCACCAAGTAGGAGGCGCACTCCATGACCATTCACCCGAAGATTGCCGAGTTCCTCAAGTCCCTTCCCGAGCCGGACGGTTCACCCCTGGACCCCGTGGCCATGCGTGCCGGGGAGAACGCACAGGTGCCACCGGTGGCGGATCGCCTGCCGATCCATGACGTGCGGGAGGCGACCGCAGCGACGTCGTCCGGAGACGTACCCGTGCGGATCTACACGCCCGCCGAGGCCGAAAGCTACGGCGTGCTCGTGTACTTCCACGGCGGAGCGTTCTTCTCCGGGAGCCTCGAGACTCACGACCACATTGCGCGTTCGTTGGCCAAGGAGACGGGCCTCGAGGTCGTGGCCGTTGACTTCCGACTCGCCCCCGAGCACGAGTTCCCGGCCGGTCTGGAGGACTGCTACCGCGTGGTCCGCTGGGTTGCGGAGAACAGTGGGGAGCTGAAGTGGGACGGGCGCACGCTGGCGATCGCCGGTGACAGCTCCGGCGGCAACTTCGTCGCCGCGGTCGTCGCAAAAGCCCGCGACGACGGCTTCGACCGCATCACACACCAGATCCTGTACTACCCGTCCCTGGACTTGGATTTCGATGTGGACCGCTACCCCTCCCTGCGCGAGAACGCAGAGGGTTACGGCCTGGAAACCGGCATCCTGGAACCGTTCAACGCGTTTTATTTCGAGAGTGGCGCGGATCGATCCGACCCACTGGTCTCTCCGATCAAGCGCGAGGATCTCTCCGGGTTGCCCACAGCCCTCATCGTCACCGCGGAGCACGATCCACTGCGCGATGAGGGCGAGCTCTACGGCAAGCGCCTGCAGGAAGCCGGCGTGAACGCCACCGTGTCCCGCTACGACGGAGCCAACCACGGCTTTGTCCAGCACTTCTCCTGGATCCCCGAATTCCAACGGGTGTTCACGGAGACGGCTGAGTTCCTGCGCCGGAGCTAAGACACCGGACTCAGCCACCACCCCTAAATAACGACGGCGGCGCGGACCCACGTGTCCGCGCCGCCGCTTTCAACCTGCCCAGCATAGAAAGCCTGTGATCCATCAGTTTCACTATGCGACAGCACTGAGTGACCCGAGAGGCCACCATGTCCACTTCACCCCGTACGAAATTCTGGACCTATGAGAACAAGATCGTCGCGATCTTCTTCTTCACCGTCGGTTTCGTGTTCTTCGACCGACTGATCCTCAACTTTCTGATCCCGTTCATTCAGGAAGACATCCATCTGGACAATAAGTCCATCGGTCTGCTCGCTGCGGCGCTGTCCGTGACCTGGGCGCCCGCCTCAATCATCGGCGGGCGCATTTCCGACAAGGTCAAGAGCAAGCGTCTCTACCTGGTCATCCTGATGGTCGCGTTCTCGTTGACCTCGTTCTTCCAGGGCTTCGTAGTCACCTTCGCGCACCTGGTGATCCTGCGTTTGCTCATGGGCCTGCTCGAGGGCCCGATCATCCCGGTTACCCAGTCCGTGCTCGCGATGGAATCCTCCCCGCGCCGCCGCGGCTTCAACCTGGGTTTCACCATGAACACCGCAAACGGCTCGTTCGGATCCATCCTGGCACCGCTGGTGATCGTGGCCCTCGCGACCATTTTCGATTGGCGCACTGCCTTCTTCCTCACCTTGGTTCCCGGCCTGATCATGGCCGCGATCATTTGGAAGGTCATGCGTGAGCCCAAGGTCGACGACGCCGCTCTGGCGCCTTCCGCCTCGGATTCTCACGGTGCCGACGGGGCGGCTTCCGCAGCCCGCGTGCGCCCCAAGGGTCAGCTCAAAGAGGTGCTCAAGAACCGGAACATCATCCTGTCGATCCTGATTTTCAGCGGTTTCATGGTCTATCTGATGGCACTGATGGTGTTCGGTCCCGTTTACCTGACCAGCATGAAGGGCTTCTCGCCGGGCACCATGAGTATGGTCATGGCTGCATTCGGACTGGGCACCGCGGTGTGGGGTTTCGTGGTTCCGCTGATCTCGGATCGCATTGGCCGCAAGCCCACTTCGGTGATCTTCGGACTGTTGTCCGTGATGGCCCCGTTGAGCCTGTTGTTTTTCTCCAGCCCGTTGTTAATGGCCCTGGCGGTGTTCATCTTCGCCGCCGGTATGGGCGTGGGCGGCATGGCCATGTCGGTGATTCCCGCCGAGTCCGTTCCCGCGATCTACGCTGGCCTGGCCGTGGGACTACCCACAGGAATCGGCGAACTCATCGGCGGGTTCTTGAATCCCCTACTGACCGGCATCGCGGCCGATCAGTTCGGGCTTCCCGTGGCGCTGCTCGTGAGCTGCGGCGGTGCCATTGTCGCCACGATCTTTGCATTGTTCCTCAAGGAAACCGCGCCCCGCATTGTGGGCCGGCGGGAAGAGGACCGGAAGCTGGTGGAGGTGTAACCGGCGACCGCGCCGTCCACCGAACCGTGTGAGCCCCGCTGATCGAGTTGGTCGGTCCGCGGGGTTCACTCCGCTTATTTGGACCAGTCTCGAGCGCGCTTCGATCAGTCGTGGGTCATGAGCGTTGTCTGGATCCTCATGCCGTAGGTTGACGACTATGGAACAAACGGTGGCGGAGCTGTACCAGCGGTGGGCCGAGATCGAGGTCAAAGAACTGTCCCCGATTTTCTACGACTGGGCCACTTCCATTGCGGACGATTCCGAGGTGCTGGGGCTGATTGATGATCTCCCTACCTCGAAGCGCCAACCCAATCTGGTTTTCACGGCCGCCCGTTTCTGTGGTGCACCAGTCGGATCGTATTCGGAACTGCGTCCTTGGTTACTATCGCGTTGGCTCGAGGTCGAATCGGTGATTCGGGAGCGGGCAACTCAAACCAATGAAGCCGGGCGGTGCGCCGTGCTCCTCCCGGTCCTGAGCCGACTGCGGGGGCCGCTCGCTCTCATCGAGGTGGGGGCGTCCGCGGGTTTGTGTCTTTATCCGGATCAGTACAGCTATCGGTACGAGACCGATCAAGGTGTTGTTCCGCTTGATCCGACTACTGGACCCAGTTCGGTTGAGCTGTCCTGCCGCATTGAAGCGGACAGTGTCCCCAACCAACTTCCTACTGTCGTATTCCGTGCGGGGATCGACCTAAATCCGGTTGATCTACGAGATTCTGATCAAGTGAAGTGGCTTGAGACTCTGATCTGGCCGGAGCACGATGACCGCCGTCATCGCTTTCGGGCAGCGGCGGAGTTAGTTGCTGCGGACCCTCCGATGCTCGTGAAGGGTGATCTCCTCGACAACATTTCCGCATTAATCACCGAGGCCCCCAAGAACGCAGGCGTGGTGGTGTTTCACAGTGCGGTCCTCGTCTATCTGACGCCTAAACGCCGTGATCAGTTCGTCGAGCTGATGGAATCCATGCCTGACGTGACGTGGATCAGCAATGAGGGTGAAGACGTATTGCCCACGGTCGCTTCGCGGATCTCCGTACCTGTCAACGGACGAACCGTGCTCGCACTAAACGGCCGGCCGTGCGCAGTCGTTGGTCCTCACGGGCAGAGCTACGAACGAATCGGGATCGCTGAGGGAGCGAGCAAAAAACTGGCCGAAGGGCTATTGCGAGATGGCCCCAGGACTGATGCCATGGGGTATGGAAACTGATAAACAAGCGACCGGTTCAGATTCCGAACGCGGGATTTCCCAGACCATCAAATCTTTCATCCCATCCTTTTTGCTAGTGCTGATAGGTATCGGAACACTCGCCATGAGGGCCAACGGGATCATCAGCGACACAACATCATCGATTGTGTTCGCAGTCCTGATCGCTGCGGGATTGGTGATCTATGTGCTCCTGAACCATGTCCATGGACGGGAGTAACGCGAGCGACGCGGCTACTGCACCACACCCGCCTGCTCCGCATACCCGTGCATCGTGGTGAAGAAGGGTGACGGCTCCAGGGTTGGGTCACCGGAGTAACCCAGCTCTTCCGCGACCGCAGCATACGGAGAGTACGGCGAATCCGACTCGCGGAGGCCGTCGGAAAGGTACCGCTGAGCGGCGTCGGCTACACGGGACTCGATGTCGATACTTTCCTGGATCACGTGCCGTGCTTGGTCTCCCGAAACACCGATCTCGTACGCCTCACCCGCGGCGTTGCGATAGGGGTGGCCCAGGAAGAGACGGTTGGGCTCCACTGTGTCGCGCAGGTACTCGAGGCTTGAACGGTAAGCGACCGGATCCTCATAGCCTGGGAAGCCGTTGGCCGCGCCGTGGATCTGAACAGAGTCGCCCACGAACACGTCGTTCTGACCGTCGATGCAGTACGCGACCGAACCAGCGGTATGACCAGGGATGTGATGAACGGACACGGTGACGTCGCCGCCCAGAGATAACGTTTCACCGCCACGAACCAGCACCTGCGGCTCCATCTCACCCGAGATGACCTGATTTGCCATGCCCATCTGCTGTTCTTCACCCTCGGGGTCGTTCAGGTACCGGGCTCGCGTCTCCATGTACTGGTCGACGTGGGCTCGCCGAGAGCGGAGGAGGGCGGCGTCGTCGTGATGGATGACCACCTGGGCCTTGCGGCCGGTCATTTCCCAGAGCGCATACGCGCCACCCATGTGGTCGATGTGGCCGTGGGTGAGCAGGATCCAGCGAACGTCCTTGATGTTGCGGCCGAGCTTTTCGAGTTCGGGGGCCATACCGTCCGCGGGAGAGGACGCGATGCCCGTGTCCACGATGGCGGGTTCGGGTGCGTCGATGAAGAAGCTGTAGAGACCGAAGCGACCCCACGGTGAAACCAACGGATGGACGGGAACGCTGTGCGTCATGGTGATCTCCTACGGGACGAACGGCCGAGGACTGCTGAGTCCATTGTGCGGTGTGGTCTTGCACACACTAACTTTAGTATAATAATATTTCCATAAAGTGCCCAGGGATCGTGCCCGTCACCAGGACGGCGTGCGCTCCGGCGCTAGTGAAGGAGCTACCCACTCATGGCCGAGTTTGAAACGCTGGACGCCGGCGGGGAATCCATAGCAGTTCGCAAGAACCTCGAAGTTCCGATGCGCGACGGCGTCAATCTGATTGCGGACGTCTATCACGGCACCGAGAATAAGCCTCGTCCTGCGCTCGTCGCCCTGAGCCCGTACGGCAAGGAATTGCAGGCCATGGCGCTGACCATGCCCGCGCAGCGGCGGCCCAGCCCCATGTGGGACGGGTGCATCGAAGCTGGCGATATCACCCGCGTGGTCAAAGAGGACTACGCCCACGTCATCGGCGACCTCCGCGGCACCGGTCATGCCGAGGGTGAGCATATTGGCAATTACAACGCCGGTGGCGTCTCGTTGGGACAGGACGCCTACGACTTCATCGAGTGGGTCGCCGAGCAGCCCTGGTGCGACGGCAACGTGGGCATGATCGGCATTTCCTACTTCGGCTCCATGCAGGTGCTGGCCGCGGCCGAACGCCCGCCGCACTTGAAAGCCATATTCGTCTCCGGTGGCCACTACGACTTCTACGAGACCACGTACCACGGCGGCATCATGTGGTTCATGCCGCGCGCCGCACGCGAGGGACGCGGCGGCGATTCCGGCTGGGCTTTCACGGACAACGTCAAGTCCCGCATGCTCGAGACATTCTCGCCGGGCGAGATCCAGGAGCGGGTCGCCGAACGTCTGGCCGATCCCGACGTCGCCGCGTGGCCAAATCTCGTCCACGTCCTGAACTACCCCAAGAACCACGAGGCCTGGTTCGACATCATCACCAATGAGCTGGACGGTGAGTGGTACGAGGAACGCAATCCCATCACATTGGCCCCGAACATCGACATCCCCGTGTACCTGCAAATCGATCAGGGCCGCGGCTGGACCATGGACGGGACCATCGAACTGTTCGATGCGCTTCAGGGACCGAAGAAACTGGATATCGGGTCCTACCCTCCAATGCAGTCGCGCCCGTTCATCGAGGAACACGACAAGATGTTCCGCTGGTACGACTACTGGCTCAAGGGCATCGAGAACGGGGCCATGGATGGTCCCCCCGTCAACGTGTTCGTGGAAGGATCGCGAAAGATCGCGTCTGGTGAGCAATGGCCACCGCTGCCGGTCGAGTACCGGCCGTTGTACCTGCGCCCCCGGCGGAAGCTGTCGTTTGAGCCCGAACTGATGGGCCCTGAGTACGCGGCACCGGACGGCTTCTATCAGGCGCCGCTCACCGTCACGGACAAGGTGGAGATCCTCCGCTGGGACACCGAGCCCTTCGACAAACCTACGGAAATGATTGGGACCGGTGCCGCACACATCTTCGCGGAGATCGACCAGGACGATACGAACTTCATCCTGCGCATGTGGGACACCGCTCCCAACGGGAAGCGTCAGCTGATTACCACGGGATACCTCAAGGCTTCACACCGCGAGCTGGACGAGCGTACGACCGAGGGCAACCCGTATCACCCGCACACTCGCACCGAACCGGTGGAGCCGGGGAGTATCGAGGAGTACGTGCTACGGCTCTACCCGTTCGCGAACACCTTCAGGCAGGGACATCGACTGACGGTGGAGCTGTCCAACGCGGAGCCGCTGGCCGATGAGCACAACTCGCTGCTGCCCCCGGATGCCTTCCACCTGCCGGTGGGCCGCCCGGTCACGCACAAGATCTACCGGGACGCGAAGCATCAGTCCCGTTTGGTGCTGCCGTTCACAGTGAAAGGTCTTGAGGAGTAGACGCTAACGACACCTCGCTGGGGCGGGTAGGCGCAAACCCCGTGACCCGCCCAGAGGACCACTGTTATCGTTGACCCTCACGACGCACGGGGGCGAAGCGGCTTGTCACTAAGAAGTTCACCATGGACCGCGGTCGGCACCCGACACCCCCGGGACGAGGAGAACTGACATGGCCGGACTTGCACTGGTGACGGGAGCTTCATCGGGCATCGGGTTCTACCTGGCCCAGGGACTCGCGGCCCGCGGCTACGACATTGTGGGGGTCGGCGCGAGCTCGCGCATTGATGAGTTGCCAGGAAAACTCTCGGAGGTAACCGTGTACCCGGTGCGTGCAGACCTCTCTAGCCCCGACGGGCCGAAAGAAGTCTGGGCGAAGGTCGAATCCTTGAACCGCCCGTTGGACGTGGCGGTGTTCAACGCGGGCAAGAGCCTCGGTGGCGCCTTCATCGACACCGACATTGACGACGAACTACAGATGCTCTCGCTCAACGTCACCTCGCAGATCCTGTTGGCCAAACCCGTGACCCGCCACATGGCCGAGCGCAGCCAGGGCAACATTCTGATCACCAGCTCGCTCTCCGCGACCACGCCCACCCCGTACGAGTCGATTTACGGCCCCACGCGAGCGTTCATGTACAGCTTCGCGCAGGGGCTGAGAGAGGAATTGCGCGAGTACGACGTCAACGTGACCGCACTCCTCCCGGGGGCGACTGCCACCGAATTCCATGACCGAGCCGGGATGCAGAACACGGCCTTCGGCGATAACTCCACCAAGAACGACCCCGAGCTGGTCGCACGCCTCGCCCTGAACGGCCTCTTCGCCGGCCGCGACCACGTGGTCGGTGGGGACCGGAAGACCAGGCGGTCCGCGGTTCTCAACAAGTTCCTGGGTGAGCAGCGCAAGGCCCGGCGGTTCTCGAAAGATTCTCGCGAACAATAATGCACACGGAGCCCTCGTAACCAACGGACATGATGGGCCCAACTTGAGCTGCCTGTGCAGTACGTTTAGGTCACTGATGACCGCGAGGGTCCGGTGAACCGGCCTGCGGTCCGCGCCGGACAGCCAAGCGAGGACGTCATGACTCTTCCCACCTCATCCGATTCCACCCGGTCCGTCACGGAGCAGTTTCGCGCCGCCAGGGATCAGTTGTTGCGGTTGCGCACGGATCTCGACGCCGCTCACCGCGAGTTCGAGTGGCCCCGGTTCACGCACTTCAACTTCGCCCTCGACTGGTTCGACGCGCTCGGCCACGGCGACGAAGCAGACCGCGAGGCTCTGGTCATCGTCGAGGAGAACGGCACCGAAACCCGCCGCACCTACCGCGATCTCTCCGTCCGGTCCTCGCAGTTGGCCACGTGGTTGCGCGAGCAGGGTGTGCAGCGCGGTCACCGTGTGATCCTCATGCTCGGCAACCAGGTGGAGCTCTGGGAAACCATGCTCGCGTGCACCAAGCTCGGCGCGCCCATGATCCCCACCACCGTGATGCTCGGCCCCGCTGACCTGCGCGATCGCTTGGAACGCGGCAAGGCCAGGTGGGTGGTCACCTCCCACACCAACGCGCAGAAATTCGCCGATGTCGCTGGCGACTTCACGATCATCGAGGTCGACGACCAGCCCGACTTCCGCAAGCCCGTTCCACCTTCCGTGCTGCCGAGCAATCCGGCCGCACCTTCCACTTCCCAGGCCGACGACGCCGCCGCTTCGCCACCCGAGCGCTCCTCCACCGTGGGTGAGCACCCGGTGATCCATTTCGCGGACTCCTGCTCCGGCCCGGAAACCTTCGAGGTGCTCGAGTCCTCACCGGCCGATGATCCGCTGCTGTTGTACTTCACCTCCGGCACCACGTCGCTGCCCAAGTTGGTGGAGCACACGAACATCACCTATCCCGTGGGGCACCTGTCGACCATGTACTGGATTGGCTTGGAACCGGGTGACGTGCACCTGAACGTGGCCTCCCCGGGCTGGGGCAAGCACGCGTGGTCGAACTTCTTCGCACCGTTCATCGCCGGGGCCACGGTGTTCCTCTACAACTACTCACGCTTCGATGCCCGAGCTCTGATGGACCAGATGGAGCGCGAGGGTGTGACGTCCTTCTGCGCACCACCCACCGTGTGGCGCATGCTCATCCAGTCCGATTTGAGTCACCTCAAGAACCCGCCACAGAAGACGGTGTCCGCCGGCGAACCGCTGAACCCCGAGATCATCTCCCGCGTTAAGAACGCCTGGGGCACGGACATCCGCGACGGTTACGGTCAGACCGAATCCTCGCTGCAGATCGCCAACACCCCGGGCATGCCGGTCAAGCCCGGAGCCATGGGCCGGGCCCTGCCTGGTTACGAAACCGTGCTCATCGACACCGCGACCGGCGAAGAACGCACCGACGAAGGCGAGCTGTGCCTGCGTCTGGATCCCCGCCCCATCAGTCTGACCCCGGGGTATCACGGGGATCCGGAGAAGACCGCCGAGGCGTTCCGCGACGGCGTCTACCACACCGGTGACGTGGTCTCTCAGGACGAGGACGGCGTCTTCACATACGTGGGCCGCGCCGATGACGTGTTCAAAGCCTCCGATTACCGGCTCTCCCCGTTCGAGCTGGAGTCCGTGGTCATCGAACATCCCGCCGTGGTCGAGGTGGCCGTGGTTCCTTCACCGGACCCCATCCGATTGGCCGTTCCCAAGGCCTACGTGGTCCTCGGCAATGGCCACGAACCCGATGCGGCAACCGCCGAGAGCATCCTCCACCACTGCCGTGTGAACCTGGCGGCGTACAAGCGCGTGCGGCGACTGGAGTTCTTCGAACTACCCAAGACCATTTCCGGCAAGATCCGCCGTGTGGAACTGCGTGACCGCGAAATCCGACTGCACCCGGCAGCCGGTGCGGAACCGGCGGGTGAACACGTGGAGTACGCGGACACCGACTTCCCGTCGCTGCGTGGGAAGTAGCCGAAGTGGCTCAGGGCAGTCCCGGGGTGACGTACCTGGGCGCTGCATGCACCGGACCGCACCCAACGGCGCGGCAGCAACATCCGAAGGGATGGCCGAAATACGCGGCGCGTAACCAACCGCGCGGAACGGCGCCCGAGCGGCGTCGTCGGCTCTATTCTGCGGTCCGCGCGATCGCGGAAACCTCGACCATGAACTGCTCCCGCGCCATGGGGGCGACCACCACGGTAGAGGTGGGCGGGACGTCGCCGGTGAAGTACTTCTTGCGCACCTCGCCCACCGCGCCCGCGTAGTCCGCGGAGGCGAGGTAGGTGGTCGTGGAGACGACGTCCTCCAGGGTGCCGCCGGCCTCGACGACCACGGCCTGCAGGTTGTCGAAAACCTGGGTGGCTTGGGCGGTGATGTTGCCCTCGCCCACGTAGGAACCGTCCGGGGCGAAGGCGACCATGCCGGGCACGTGCAGCGTGTCACCGTCCAGCACGCCGTAGGAATAGGCGTTGTTGTCCGCGACGTGAGCGGGCAGGCAGGACGGAACGATTCTCTGGCGGCGGGGCATGAGCACTCCTCAAGAAGGCGAAAGATGAATCCGCTCAACCTTCCCAAACCCCCGTGACGGGTGCAACATAGAGGTATCACTTTTCGTGACTCGTCCTTCAGAGGCCGTGCATCATGCCGTCCCATCCACGTCACCGAGCAGCTACACCTTCCATTGACGACGCCGCCCCGCCGGGTGAGCGCGAGGGTCACGGTGAGCGCGACGTCGGCACAGCGGTCCGCGCTGTAGAGCCACCCGATCCCGCCGATCTGGCTGTTGACCTGCAAGGAATCCACAAGTCGTTCGGAAAAGCCCATGTGCTCAACGGCGTGGACCTGCAGATTCCCCGCGGAGTGATCGCGGGCTTCCTGGGGCCCAATGGGTCGGGTAAATCGACGACCATTCGAGTTCTGCTGGGGTTGTTGCGGGCGGATTCGGGCACCGCGACCGTGCTCGGACGAGATGCCTGGCGGGACGCCGTCGATGCTCACCGACACCTGGCCTATGTGCCCGGGGACGTGAATCTGTGGCCCGGGCTGACCGGTGGCGAATGCATCGACCTGCTGTGCCGGATGCGCGGTGGCACCCGAGAAGGCGCCGTGGCAGAGCTGACCGAACGGTTCCAGCTGGACCCCCGCAAGAAGTCGCGCGCGTACTCCAAGGGCAACCGGCAGAAGGTCGCGCTGATCGCCGCGCTCGCCTCGGATGCCGAGCTTCTGGTCCTGGATGAACCGACATCCGGACTCGACCCGCTCATGGAGCGCGAGTTCCAAGAGGTCGTGCGGCAGCGCCGGGCCGAGGGCGTTTCCGTGCTGTTATCCAGCCACATCCTTTCCGAAGTGGAACAGCTGTGTGACACCGTGGCCATCATCCGCGAGGGCTCCGTGGTGGAGCAAGGCCGCTTGGAGGACATGCGCCACCTGACCCGGGTCACGATCGACGTGATCACCGCACATGACCCCGCGCTGCTCGATGACTCGATGGATCTGGGCGAGCTGCAAATCCATGAGATGGCCGAGGGGTTCCACATCACCGGGCAGGTGGAACCGGCCGCACTCCAGGACATGCTTCCCGGCCTCCACAGCTTGCACGTACGACAACTGCACGTTGCTCCGGCCTCGCTTGAAGAGTTGTTCATGCGTCATTACCGCGCGGAACCGCACGGTGAGGCGGGGCAGGCAGCTGGCCCGGGCGGCGTCGTCGGCGTGGAGACTCGCGCGCCTGGGAAGCCTGCGAAACCGGACCCGTCATGACACGCGAGCTGCAAGGCACGGCCACCTTGCTGAAGTTGGCGCTGAAACGCGACCGCATCCGGTTGCCCATCTGGGTCGTGGCCGTGGGACTGCTGCTGGCCGGGGGCGGTCAGGAACTCGCGCAGGTCTTCTCGAGCGCCGAGGAACGCCAGGTGCGCGCCACCATCATGGGACAGCCCAGCGGCATCTTCATGGGAGGCCCCGGCTACGGCCTGGACGACTACACCGTAGGGGCCATGATGGCCAATGAATACACGCTGTTCATCGTGGTGGCAGTCGCGATCATGGCCCTGCAAACGGCCGTGCGCCACACACGCGGTGAGGAGTCCGCCGGGCGGATCGAGCTGCTGCGCTCCACACGAGTCGGGCGGCACGCGGCACCCGCTGCGGCCACGGTCATGCTGCTCATCACCGCCACCTTGATCACGCTGGTGTGCGCCGGATCGATGCTAATGCTCGACCTTCCGGCCCAAGACAGCTGGGCCTTCGGCGCGGGGATCGGGGTGCAGGTGCTGGTGTTCGGGGCGGTGGGATTGCTGTGCGCGCAACTCTCTTCGACGCCCCGCGGTGCCATGGGCCTCGGGCTCGCGGTGCTTGGCGTGGCCGTTGTGGTGCGTGGAGTGGGCGACATCATGGAACTGCAAGGCAGTTGGCTCTCGTGGTTCTCGCCCATTGCCTGGTCCATGCAGACGCGCGCGTTCGTGGAGCTGCGCTGGTGGCCGCTTCTGCTGGCCGTGGGGCTCACCCTGCTCGCGACGCTGGCCGCAATGTCCCTGCAGTCCCGCCGCGACCTGGACGCTGGCCTGCTTCCGCAACGCTCCGGGCGGTCACACGCCGCGAGTTACCTACGCGGCCCACTCTCCCTGGGTGTCCGGCTGACCCGCACTTCCAACATCACCTGGTTGATCGCCCTGGTGCTCCTGGCCGTGACCTACGGGTCGTTGGCGCCGTCCATGCGGGACTCATTCGCGGACCTTCCGGCCTCGTATCAAGCGATCATGGGCGGTTCGGACCGTGCCGTGCAAGGCTTCCTGGACCTCGCGATGACCACCATGGCGTGCGGCGCGGCGGCCCTGGCCGTGGCGCTTGCATCGCGGCTGCACGGTGAGGAAACGGATAGTCGCACCGAACTTGTCCTGTCACTACCCGTGGCCCGGATCCGGTGGTTGCTGAGCTGGTGGGCGCTCGCCTTCGTGGTGTCCGCGGTGGTCCTGCTCTTGAGCACTCTGGTCCTGGCCGCCACCACGGACGCGGTGATCACGGTAGATGGCGTGTACTCGGGCCTTCTGCTGATCTGGGCCACGTATCTGCCCGCGCTGACCCTGTTCGCCTCCCTTGCCGTGCTGGTTTACGCCCTTTCCCCCCGCCTCACGGTGCTCGCGTGGGTGCCGGTGTTGTTCGTGGTGATCGTCGCCATCCTGGGACCGCTCCTGAGCGTGCCCTCGTGGGTCACGGACCTCTCGCCGTTCCATCACGTCGCACGCCTGGCCAGTGATTCCGCCGCCGACGCCGCCGCCCTCACCTGGATCTCGACCGTCGCCGTTCTCACGGCCGCCTTGGCCGTGGCCGCGTTCCGTCGCAGGGACATTCCGAGAGATTAAGTAAGCATGCTTATGAGATGATTAAGTGACCTAGACGGGCGATACACCTCACCATGAATTGGGGCGACCATGTACCCCTTGGTCAAGAAGCGAATGCTTCTCGCTTCAGCAACAGGCATGCTGTTCATGGCGGCCTCATGCACTCCCACCGAAGCCTTACCCGCCTACGACTCCATGGATGACGTCTATCGAGCGGTGGACGGTCACGTCGGATGCGCGGACCATGCTCAAGGACAACCGATCTCGATTTCGACTTCCATTCAACCGACCGGTGAATCTCGCATGTGCACCAAATCCGTAGAGATCCTCTGGTTCCAAGCTTCGGAGACACACCAGGAAGCCCGATCGGCAGCCGCGAGTGCCGCCGACCCCTCCGGTGCTGTGTACATCGTGGAAGGGGCCAACTGGTTTGTCGCGGACCCGTCCGAGGTTCAGCAGAGGTCGTTCCCCGATCGAGAAGTCGACATGAAGGAACTCGCGAAAGCGCTGAACGCCCGGTACTCGGTCGAGCACTGAGCACTGAGCACTGAGCACGCGTGATGCTCTTGCTTCAGCGAGAAGCTATTGACTTTCGATAGATTTCAAACGATACTCAATGCATGCTGTCGGAACGCTGGGCCGTTGTGCCCCTCAGAATTTTCTTGGCGGTTCTCTTCGGAGTCCTCGTCCTGCTTCAGGTGATGTCCCTGCCCGGCCAATTTGCGCATATGGCCCAAGAGTCACCGGACATGGCTCACCTGCGGTGGCCGCTGACTGCCATCACCGTGTTCTGGGTGGTGTGCGCTCAGGTCGTGGTCGTCTGCACGTGGAAGCTCTTGACGCTGGTAAACCGTGACCGCATCTTCACGCAGTCTTCCTTGAAATGGGTGGACGCCATTGTGTGGGCCATTGCCGCAGCCTGGGCCGTCCTGCTGGGCGTGTTCTTGGCCGTAGGCTTCAACGCCGACGATCCCGGACTACCCCTCTTGATGTTCCTCGTCTTGACCAGCGTCACCGTGCTGGGGCTGCTCATGGTGGTGATGCGAGCGCTCCTCCGCCAGGCCACCACGCTGCGCACCGACATGGAAGCGGTGATCTGATGCCCATCGTCGTGCGCATCGATGTTGAGCTCGCAAAACGGAAAATGAGTGTTGGCGAATTCGCGGAACGCGTGGGGCTCACTCCCGCCAACGTGGCCGTGCTCAAGAACGGCCGCGCCAAAGCTGTCCGTTTCACCACGCTGGACGCCATGTGTCGCGTGCTTGAGTGCCAACCCGGGGATCTCCTCGAGTGGGTCGAGGACTGAACCATGAGGCTTCTTGTCATCATCCTTTTCGGCATACTGGGCCTCGCCGTGGGCGTTGCCGGAATGATCCTGGGGGAAGGTGATGATTCCCCGGGACTGCAAGGGATCGGCGTTCTGCTGGCCCTTGGCTCAGTGACGCTCACAGCGAGAGCACTTCGACGCCGCTCCCGCCAAGCTCCTTAGCCTGCCCGGCCCCGTACCGGCACCAAACGCACCGAGCGATCCGCCAACTCGGCCACGTCATCCGGGTCGTGCGTGATGATCACCGCGGTCCGGTCCGCCAGCACTCGTTTCAGGACACTCCGAATTTCCGGGCGGGCCGATACATCCAGAGCGCTCAGGGGCTCATCCAGCAGCACCAGTTCCGGTTCCGCCGCCAATACTCGCGCGATTGCGACCCGCTGCGCCTGACCCCCCGAAAGTTGCTCCGGATAACGGTCAGCGAACCGCCCCGCACCCGTCTCATCCAGCCAACGACGAGCCGCCCGTCTCGAGGCCTCCCGGCCCAGGCCCTTGCACCGCGGCCCGAAGGCCACGTTCTCCAACACGCTCAGATGCGGGAACAACAACGGTTCCTGAGCCATCAACGCCACGCCCCGCCGGTGCGCCGGCCTCCAGGTGCCGTGACCCTTCGTATCCAGGTCGACGACGTCGCTCCCCGCCACTCGCACTCGTCCCCGGTCGGGTGCCAGGGGACCCGCAATCACCGCGAACACCGTCGACTTACCCACCCCATTGGGTCCGACCAACGCGACGGTCTGTCCCCGATCAGCTCGAAACTCAGCAATGACTGCCCGTTCAGCGACGACCACGTGCACATCCAGCCAAGTCTCCTTGCGTTGATCGGCCACTGAGTTCTGCTCGGCTACTGGATTGACCTCAAGCCCCCGGAGGTCGCCAGGTCCCGGCTGCAATCCCGCACTGAAGGGTTCACCACGACCCCGATCGACGGCATCGCCTGGACCGGTCACCGGTGAAGCATTGACCCCATCGGCATCAGCCGAACCCTGCTCGGAACGCCCCGCGCCCCGCAGCCAACCGGAAAGTCCCGCACGAAAGCCGACGCCGCGGCGTCGTCGAGCGGGTGCCGAAAATCCGACCACCGCCACGGCAACCAGAACCAAGAGAAGTGACAACGCGATCGCGGCATCCGGGTCAGTTTCACGCTGCAGGTAGATCTCGAGCGGCAGCGTGCGAGTGACACCCTGCATACTTCCGGCAAAAGTTAGGGTCGCACCGAACTCTCCCAAGCAGCGCGCGAACGACAGCGCCGCACCCGATGCAAGGGCCGGGGTCACCAGGGGAATAGTGATCCGCCGCATCGCAACGGTT
Source organism: Kocuria sp. WRN011 (assembly GCF_002295155.1). Lineage (NCBI taxonomy): Bacteria > Bacillati > Actinomycetota > Actinomycetes > Micrococcales > Micrococcaceae > Kocuria > Kocuria sp. WRN011. Next base: position 22,161 of record NZ_NSGI01000012.1, on the reverse strand, counting down.
GGCGATGCTCCCAGCCCGGCGGCAACTTCTTCATAACGGGTCCCCATGGTTCGCAGCGCACCCTCGAGGGAGACCACCAGGAACGGGAGCGCAACGAACGTTTGCGCGAGCACCACCGCGGTCGTGGAGAACGCGATCGAGATCCCGAGCGCCTCCAGCTGCTGGCCCACGAGTCCAAGTCGACCAAAGGTGTACAGCAGCGCAATACCGCCCACCACCGGTGGCAGCACCAGGGGCAGGAGCACCAGTGATCGCAGTATCCGTAGTCCAGGCACTTGGACCCTGGCCAGCACCAACGCCAGCGGACAGCCCAACACCACGCACAGCACCGTCGACATCAACGCCGTGCGCAAGCTCAGACCGAGTGCGGTGAGTGAGGATTCTGACGTCAGCAAACTCCACAGGTTCGGCCAATCCACGCGCAGCAGCATCCCGAGCAACGGCAGAAGCACGAACAGCGCCCCGATCAACGCCGGTACCAGCACCCACCCGGGCACCGTCCGGAAGCGAGCGCGCGTCACGGCGCCCCGAACCCCTCGTCCCGCAGGATGGTCTGGCCACGCTCACTCGTGAGCGCGTCGACGAATTCCCGTGCGGCCGTCGCGTTCGGCGAGTCCGGGAACGTCACCACGGGGTAGTAATTGACGACGTCCTGCGAATGCGGAACCTCGATCGTTTCCACACGACCCCCCGCGGCCTTGGCATCCGTGACGTACACGAGTCCCGCATCCGCCTGACCCGACGTCACCTTGCCCAGCACGTCGGTCACAGACAGTTCCGAACTCACGGGACTCAGCGCTACGCCATTCGCCTTTTCGAGTTCATCCGCGGCCGCTCCGCACGGCACTTCTGGCGCGCACCGGACAAAATTCACACCGTCTTTCCGAAGGTCGTCCAGCCCGGAGATATCGGCAGGGTTGCCCTCTGGCACGACGAGTGTGAGCGTATTGCTCGCGAAAATCTCTGATTCACCGGACGGCAGGTCCGAATCGGTCAGGCGCTGCATGGTCCGCTCGTCCGCAGACGCAAACACGTCCGCCCGCGCCCCCTCCTGCAACCGCTGCGCCAAGCCGGTCGAGCCGCCGTAATCCACCGTCACATCTACGCCCGGGTACTCAGCCTCGAATTCCTCGGCCAGCCGGTCGAAGCTCGTGGTCAGCGACGCCGCCGCATACACCGTCAGCGTTCCCTCCGCCGACGACGCCGCTCCCCCACTCTCGCTCGACCTCTCGTCAATACCACCGCCGGTTCCGCACGCCGTCAGAAATAGTGCTGCCGCCGCACTCAGCACGGCAAGTATCGCCCGAGCCCTCACGAGAAATCTCCGGACTCGACAATGACCGTGGTTGCCTTGACCACCGCCGTCGCGACCGATCCCGGTTCGAGCTTGAGTTCTCGCACTGCTTCGGTACTCATCAGCGAGACAATCCGGTGGGGACCGCACTGCATTTCCACCTGGGACATCACCTTGTCCGAGGTCACGGTCGTCACCAGTCCGACCAGCCGGTTCCGGGCGGATCCTTTGCCGCTGTTGGGATCCCTGGGGTTCACCGCATTGCGTTTGGCCAGCTCCGCCAGCTCGACCCCGTCCACAACCGCGTGACCGGATGAGTCTTGCCGACGAGTGAGCGTGCCCTGATCGATCCACCGCCGCACCGTGTCATCGCTGACACCGAGAAAGAGCGCCGCATCCGCCACCCGCAACAAAGTCATGTCATGAGACTATCCGCATCTGCGGCCCCAATCATGAGTAGATTCCGTAAATTCGGATCAATGCTGTCACCGGAGAATGTCCGCCAATGACTTCATGAGGTCAAGAGCATCACGTTGTTGTTTATAGGACAGCCACGGTTCGTGTTCATAGAGAGCAAACTGCACGGAGACTTCCGCTCTAAGTTGGATCTCTTTCCGCGCCGACTCCGAGAGTTCGATCATTCTGAACCGCGCGTCAAAGCAGTCAACTCGGTACTGCACGAGTCCCACACCGTGGAGCTCTCGCACGTATCGCGACACCAGGCTCTTGGACAATCGCGTCCCCCGCGCGATCCCACTGACCGATTCACCTGGATTCTCCGCGAGGTAGTTCATGACCTCCATTTCCCCAGGTTTGAGTCGGCCATCTCCCTCAGCGGGCACCGCCGCATCCGCTAACTCTTTGAGCCGCCGCGACAACCGATACACATCCACCACTCGCATGAGTCCAGAGAACCAAGTGGCCACCTGTCGCGCGCCTCCAGCGCACGGCATTGTGCATTTCGGCGGATCCTTGGCACGTTCGCGATGGCTTGTGGAGTCCACGCAGCACGGGTAAGGCGATACCCGGTGCCCGTCACCTTGCTGGTAATAAAAGGCCACTCATGGGAAGGTGTGCCCCAGCTAAAACTCGACGACAGAGACCAACGAGACCGAGTGTGCTGGTCGATTTCGGCCTCCGCTTACGCGCGTTTTATTCGTTTTACTCGCGTTCATCAGTGCACGGTCTCCGAGGGGCACATACTCTCCGAAAACCGTGTACTGGTGCACTGCTTCGAGGGAAAGCGGGCCGAGACAGCGCAAAACCCGTCCACTGGTCAACGGTTCTACGGGAGTATGTCCTCCCCGAAGAACGTCTCTCAGTGAACGGGTTTCGGTGACCGAGTTGTCGTGAAGCCGATCATTGGAGCTTCAGCCGGATCACTCATCCTCACCAACATTCACGGCCCGGCAAGGCGGTTCAATCGCTGTGGCTAGGACTTCCGCTCGCTCCGCTCGGGTTTTACTCGTGCGTGAAGTTGGCCTTGCGCTTCTCACTGAAGGCGGTCATGCCTTCCTTCTGATCGGCGGTGGAGAACAAGCCGTGGAACACTCGACGCTCGTACTGCACACCCTGCTGGAGAGTGGTTTCGTAAGCTGCATTCACGGCCTCGACGGCGTGCTGAGCAACAGGCTTGGAGAGCCCGGCAATGGTGCGAGCGACGTCGTTGGCGGTGTCCAATAGCCGGTCGGCGGGGACCACGCGAGCAACCAGGCCGGAACGCTCGGCTTCCTCGGCGTCCATCTGACGGGCGGTGAGAATCATATCCATGGCCTTGGACTTGCCGATGGCGCGGATCAGTCGCTGAGTGCCACCCATGCCCGGGATGACGCCCAGGTTGATCTCTGGCTGACCGAACTTCGCGGTGTCCGCGGCGATGATCAGGTCGCACATCATGGCGAGCTCACAACCGCCACCCAAGGCATAACCGGAAACGGCGGCGATCTTGGGGGTGCGCAGACGGGCAAAAGCATCCCACGGGGAGAAGAAGTCCACGCGGTACATCTCGGCGGCGGACTTGGTGGCCATTTCCTTGATGTCGGCACCCGCGGCGAAGGCCTTCTCGGAACCGGTCAGGATGATCGCGCCGATATCCGGGTCGCGGTCGAGCTCGGTGGCGGCGGCAACCACATCGTTCATAGTTTGCTCGTTCAAGGCGTTGAGCGCCTTGGGCCGGTTCAGGGTGATCACGCCGACGCGCCCGTCACGGCTCACCAAAATGGTCTCGTACTCGGTGTTTTCGCTCATGTGACCAGCATCTCATGTGGTCCTTGACCCAACCTTGTGAAGCAAAGTGTGAAGACATGTCACGCCCCGGAAACATGCCGGTACTACCATGTCGGCATGCGCGAATTGCAGGCTCAAATCATTTCCGAACTCGGCGTGAAACCACAGATCGATCCGGCATCCGAGGTCGATCGCCGAGTGGACTTCTTGTGTGACTACGTCACGGCCACACACACCAAAGGTTTCGTCCTGGGAATCAGCGGGGGCGTGGATTCCACACTGGCTGGCAAGCTGGCTCAGATGGCCGTTGAGAAGCTCCGGGCCGACGGCGGAGACGCCCAATTCATGGCGATGCGCCTGCCGCACGGAGTGCAACACGACGAAGCCGACGCCCAGGCCGCGCTGGCTTTCATCGAGCCCGACCGCACCATCACCTACGACATCGCTCCGGCAGTGCGCGGTTTCGAAGAGGCCTACGAGTCGGCCACCGGGACGGAACTGACCGATTTCACGCGAGGTAATACCAAGGCGAGAGTGCGTATGACGGCCCAGTACGCCGTCGGCGGGGACAACAATCTGTTGGTGATCGGAACGGACCATGCCGCGGAGTCGGTGACCGGGTTCTTCACCAAGTTCGGCGACGGCGGCGCGGATCTGCTGCCGCTGGGTGGCCTGAACAAACGGCAGAACCGGCAATTGCTCGAGTACCTGGGCGCGCCGGAACCGTTGATTTCCAAGGCGCCCACCGCAGATTTGCTCGACGACAACCCCGGCCGCACGGACGAGGACGAACTGGGGCTGACGTACAACGACATCGATGACTTCTTGGAGGGCAAGGAGATCGCCGCCGACGTCTCCGAGCGGTTGGAGACGATTTACTTGCGCTCACGCCACAAGCGCACCGTGCCGGTGACCCCGGCGGATGACTGGTGGCGCTGACTGCCACTGCTGAATGATCGGTGGCACCGACCGCACGACAGTGTTGAGATCAGAGGATCGGGCGTAGCGGAATCAAGACAGTTTCGGCGAACCGCGCCATCGGGTGACGGTCACGCCAGCGCGGTGAGCTGAGGATCTCACAGTGCTCGGAGTCGGCTTCGAAGACCTTTTCCATCTCCGCCGCGAAGTCCGGGTCCACGATTTCCACGTTCGTCTCGTAGTTGAACGAGAGCGACAAACGGTCGATGTTGGCGGTGCCCACGGTGGACCATTCGCCGTCGATTGTCGCCGTCTTGGCGTGGATCATGGATGCGGCGTACAACAGGATGGTCACGCCGACATCCAGGAGCTGACCGTAGAACCCGCGGGACACCCAGTCGGCGAGAATATGGTTTGAATCCTTAGGAACCATGACGCGCACGTCCACGCCGCGTTTTGATGCCCCAATCAGGGCCTCAAGAATCTGCTGATCGGGAATGAAGTACGGCGTGGTGATCCAGATGTGATCATTGGCGCGCTCAATGGCGCTCAGGTATAGGTGCCGAATTGGATACACCAGTTGCACCGGCAGATTGGCGGCAACCCGGACCTCCGGGTCCCAGTTCTGCGGAGGCACCCATTCAATCTGGTCCTCCGGGTGACGACCCTCGTTCCACACGCGGGCAATCGAATTGCGCAGCCCCCATACGGCCGGGCCCACTTCGCGCACGTGGGTGTCCCGCCACTGGTTGGCGTACATCGAACCAATGTTGTAGCCACCCACGAAGCCGATGTTGTCATCCACCACCAGGATCTTGGAATGGTTGAACCCGCTGTATCGCAGCAGCCCTCGCCACCATTTGCGGCGCACGGCCGGCATCCGGAACACATGGACTTTGTCCGAGAACGTATAGAAAGAATTGGGAATCACCAGGTTGGCAAAGCCGTCATAGATGACGAAGACTTCGACACCGCGATCGGCCGCCGCGTTGAGGGCATCCAGGAACCGCTGACCCACTTCATCGTTCTTCCAGATGAAGGTCTCCATGTGGATGGATTCCTGGGCTCCGTTGATGGATTCGAGCATGTCGTCGTACACGCTGTCACCCGAGGTGTAGATGTTCAGTTCGGAATCCTCGACCTGCGCCGTGAACGTACCCGGGCGAGGGGCCTCGCGGACCTTACGATTGCGGTGCTTCCACCAGTCCAATCCGGCCAGCGAAGCGATCACCGTGGCCTGTGCGGCAGCCAAGGAACCGGCTGCAACCACCCCCGTCTTGAACAGGAGTGAACGTCCCTTGCGGTGGGCTACGGCGGCTCTGGTCTTCATGCGTCCAGCCTACTTGGCCTGGCTCCGCGAGCGCCCAGGGTGGGACCCACCGCGTGCCAGGTCGGTATCCAATGGCGCTGAAATTTACTTACCACGGAATGCGTTAGTACCGGTGTGAGCACACACGAGCACTTTTTCCTGGACAAGTCCGACCCCGCTAGCTGGCGAGCCATCAACGCGTTCTCCCGCAAGGTGGCCGCAGCGAACGAGGAAGCCGACATCCCGCGTTCCATCACGGAGCTTCTCAACGTGCGGGTCTCGCAGATCAACGGCTGCGCCTACTGCCTGAACATGCACGTGCGCCAAGCACGTGAGGCGGGCGTGACCGATCAGCAGTTGGCGGTGCTGCCGGCCTGGCGAGACACCCAGGTGTTCAGCCCGCTGGAACGCTCCGCCCTGACCATTGCGGAAGCGACCACCGAACTGGACCATTCCACGCTGCACCAAGATCTGACCACCGCCCGGGAAACCCTGACGGACAAGCAGTTCTCCGCGCTGCAGTGGTCAGCGATCGCGATCAACGCCTTCAATCGAATTTCCATCCTGTCCGGCCACCCGGTGCGCGCCAAGCGCAGCGAGTAGTAGTCAGCACACGGTTATAGGAGACAGCCATGACCGAACCGAACAACATCACGGTCCGCAACAATCCGGACCGCCACCGCTTCGAACTCCTGGACGGGGACACCGTGATCGGTGAATCCCACTACACGGCGCATCAGGACGCTGACCGTGCGGAGCGGATTTTCTACCACACCGTGGTGGACGACTCGTACGGTGGCCAGGGCCTTGCAGCGGTTCTGACCAAGCAGGCGCTGGGTGAAACCGTGGCCGAGGGGTTGGCCATCGTGCCGGTGTGCCCGTACGTGAAGCTGTGGGTGCGGAAGAACGATGACTACGCGAGCGACGTCGTCACCGTGAAGCCCGAGCACTTACAAGCGCTCGCCGCGCTGGGCGGAAAGTGAACGCGCGCCAAGTTTCCTGCAAGGGCCCGCGGCTCGCTACGGTGGTGTCATGAGAATCGCCACGTGGAACGTCAACTCCATCCGAGCCCGCGCCGATCGCATCGAAGCGTGGTTGGACCGCTCGGACGTGGACGTGTTGGCCATCCAGGAGACCAAGGCCAAGGACGAGAACTTCCCGTGGGAGTTGTTCGAGTTTGCCGGTTACGAGGTGGCGCATTTCGGGCTGAGCCAGTGGAACGGTGTGGCCATTGCCTCACGCGTGGGTCTCAAGGACGTGGAACGCACCTTCCCCGACCAGCCCGTGTTCGGCAAGGGCAAACAGGAGCCGATCCAGGAAGCCCGCGCCATGGCTGCGACCTGCGGCGGAGTGCGTGTGTGGTCTCTGTATGTACCTAACGGCCGCGGCCTGGACGACCCGCACATGCCTTACAAACTCGAGTGGCTGCGCATCCTCAAGGATCATGCCAAGCAGTGGGTCAAGGATGATCCAGAGGCGCAGATCGCGCTGGTGGGTGACTGGAACGTGGCCCCCCAGGATGAGGACGTCTGGGACATCGAATTTTTCAAGGAGAACGGTTTCACCCACGTCTCCGAGGGCGAGCGCGCGGCGTTCAACGCGTTCATCAGCGACGCCGGTTTCATGGACGTGGTCCGCCCCCGCCATCCGGGCCCCGGCGTCTACACGTACTGGGACTACACGCAGTTGCGCTTCCCCAAGAAGGAAGGCATGCGCATCGACTTCCAGCTCTGCTCCCCCGCCCTCGCTGCACGGGTCACGGACGCGTGGATCGACCGTGAGGAGCGCAAGGGCAAGGGTGCCTCGGACCACGCTCCCGTGGTTATTGAGATCGACTGAGTCATGACCTTGGTGAACGTGGGTACGGCGTTTAGGGGGATCATTGGTCCTCCCATTCGTTTCGCGCTGCGCATTTACGTCCCGCAGGAGGAGCTCGACGCGGAGTACGCTCCCGCCATCCCGCGTGCCCTGGACCCCTTCGAGGGCGGGGTTCACGAACTCACGGAACAGCTGTCCCGCCTGGCCGATCCTTCCGACACCCCGCTGCCTCCCGCGCGCGAACCACTATGGACCATCCCGTTCTCCGCCGCCCCCGCTGCTGAATCACGGTTCGTGGGTGGCATGGGCGACTTCCCGGTCTTCCACGCGCCCCAGCGGCTGCGCCGTTCCCTTCGGTTGTTCTCCGACGCCACGATGAACGACGGCGCTCAGCTCCTTCCGCTATTGGTTCCGGAAAAGAAGGTCCGGGACGCCGCGCGGGAGATTTCCGGGGAACTTTTCGAACCGCTGTACACCCGCGAGTCGGCCTATGTGGTCCCCTTGGCGTGGTTCGCGGCGTTCGCCATGGAGGACCGTGTGGTCTCATCGCATGCCGGTCACGAGGTGCACCGGCTCATCGCACCCGCCGACACCGCCGCCCGGCGTGTGATTCAGGGTGCGCAGATCGTCGAGGACACCGCCCTGGCCTCCGCCGGTCCCAACGCTGATGAGCTGTCCGAAGAGGCCCAACAGGCCAAGGCGTTCGCGGATGATCTAACTCGGTTGGGCCGCTGGCTCGGAACCTTCAGCCCCGCCTCCCTCGTGTGCCTGGACTACGGCTCGTTGGCGGATCGGATCCAGCCCGACGAGAGCCCCCGGGACATGGAGGACGCCATCGAACTCCTCCGCGCCGGCGATCAAGGTGCCGCCACGGCCGCCCTGCGCCGGATCTTCCAACGGTGGTCGTCGCTGGCGCACTTGCAGTCGGCGAATTAGGGCGATTAGGCCGGTTGACAGTCTCCGGACCTGGTTTATAGGCCAGTTCATAGCTCGGGGCGTAACGTCATGTGAGGGAAATGCAACGGCCGAGTTTGATGTGAGGAAAGTGTCCAGAACTGGCCAAATTCTTGCAGTTCCCTCCCCTGAGACTTCATTGATGCGCTTTCCTCTCCTGAGACTGCCTTGGGTCATGCGGTCGCCCCGGTCATTAGGTCGCACGCGCCGCAGCTCCCTCAGAGGACAATGACTGACGACGACGTCGCGCGGCGCACCCGTTCCACCCACTTCCATCTCCGGTCGAGCTCCTCAAGATCGCCCTTGACCAGCAGCGTGAGGTCCCATCCGCTGTCCCGGATGAGCGCGAACCGGTACATCTCGTCCCGGTAGTCATCTACTTCCTCCGCATGGACACGACCGTTGTATTCGACTGCCACCTTTAACTCTGGCCAAGCCAGATCCAGATAAAACGTTCGCCCGTTGACTTCCACCGGGTAGTTGAGGTGGGGCGGTGGCAGGCCTTCATGAAGTGCGATCATGCGCGTCAGGGTTTCCATGGCCGAAAAGCAGGATTCCTGGGCTTCTCGCAATCCTCTACGCACGGCATTCACGGCCAGAGCATGCGGCGGCAGATGGCTCAGGCACTCTTCGATCACAGTTCTCGGAAGTTCAGCCGTGACACCGGTACCTGGAATCGTGAATTGCCAGGACATCATCGCGTCCAAACAGGCGATGATGCGCCAGTGCGACAGCCTTGGGGCAACGACCACCAGCGCTTCCACAGGATGTGTAACTCGGCTACCCCAGGGGCCTTCAAAGCTGCTTAGTCCCATCGACTTTGAGAACTTGATCCCCTCAGCAACCGTCTGAGTGCGCGCACCTGACCACCGCAAATGGGCCGTCTCGCGTTCGCCCAAGATGTCCCGCATGACTCGTGGAAGTGGCATCTTGAGCGACTGATGAACCCAAGGATCGGTATAGCCCACGGGTATCTTCAAGAGATCCAAGGCATTGAAACCGGTCACGGCAAGTGTCGATCCCGGGGCGCCCAGGTGCTGTTGCAACAACAGCGACCGCTCCACCGCGGTGAGTGGCTCGGGATGCATTGCCCAGAGACCTTTGGTCACTCTTTGAACTCCGGGTTTGGTCATCAGCTGCGAGGCGCGGTTGCCAGTTTGGCCCGTGCGGAGCACCACCGGACGATCCCCGAACTTCAACGGCTTTTGTCGATACAGCATGATCGGACTCTAGAGAACGCCGCTCGGGCGGGTCGGAAGTTATCCACAGTCACTCCTCTAAGCGTTCTCCACAGGACTCAATTTCAGCTGGAGAGCTCACCTGAGCTGGCGACATCACCCTCAAAAAGGCGCGTGCTAGTGAAGCAGTGAGGATTGGAGGTGAATCCCAAGTGAGGAAAATGAAGGTGTCCAGTGTGGTGTGAGGGAAATGCTCAGAACAGGCCAACTTTCTGCATCTTCCTCACCTAAGACTTCTCGGCTGCATTTTCCTCACATCATGCTGAAACAGGCCGTCTCATCGACACCGGAAGTGACAGGCCCGTGCCACAGCGCAGTCCCCTCCGCTCAGCTCCACCGCAGCCACCCCGGTGTCCTGGCCTCACCCCACGATTTCCCCTCCACCCCGCAGGCTGACTAGCGTTGGAGTGTGTCTGAAGAATCAGTAATCCCACGTCAGAAGTCCGGTACCGAGTGGTGGCGGGACGCCGTGATCTACCAGGTGTATCCGCGCTCCTTCAAGGACTCCAACGGGGACGGGATGGGCGACTTGGGCGGTGTGACCGAGAAACTTCCCTACCTCAAGCAGCTCGGTGTGGACGCGGTGTGGCTGTCGCCGTTCTATCTGTCCCCTCAGCATGATGCTGGCTATGACGTGGCGGATTACCGCACCATCGACCCGCGCTTCGGCACCCTTGACGATTTCGAGCGGATGAAGGACCAGGCCCACGAACTGGGGCTCAAGATCATCGTGGACCTGGTGCCCAACCACACCTCCGAGGATCACGAGTGGTTCCAGGCGGCACTCGCCTCACCGATCGGTTCACCGGAGCGCGCCCGCTATATGTTCCGCAACGGCAAGGGTGAGAACGGCGAGCTGCCGCCGAACAATTGGAAGTCCCTGTTCGGCGGCCCCGCGTGGTCCCGTATCGATGACGGCCAGTGGTACCTCCACCTCTTCGACTCGTCACAACCGGACCTGAACTGGGAGAACCCGGAAATCTGGGAAGAGTTCCGCAGCGTCCTGCGCTTCTGGCTGGACCGCGGAGTGGATGGCTTCCGCGTGGACGTCGCCCACGGCATGGTCAAGGCGGAAGGACTCCCTGATTGGGACGAGCAGGTCCACATGGTCGAAGGCACGGACGTCGATGAAAAAGGTCACGCCGAAAAGACCATGGACACCGGCCCGTACTTCGATCAGGACGGTGTGCACGAGATCTACCGCGATTGGAACCAGGTTCTGGCCGAGTATCCTGGCGAGCGCATGCTCGTGGTGGAAGCGTGGATCGGCCCGGCAGAACGGTTGGCGTTGTACGTCCGCCCGGATGAGGCGCAGCAGGCGTTCAACTTCGACTTCCTGATCGCCGGTTGGGACCGCGACCGGATGCGCAACGCCATCACGGATTCCCTGCGCGTGAACCAGGCGGTGGGTGCGCCGTCCACGTGGGTGCTCTCCAACCACGACACCGTCCGCCACGCCTCCCGCTACGGTTTAAGCTCCCGCACCGCCTACCCCAACGGCATCGGGGCGGAGGACGAGCAGCCCGACGCCGCTCTGGGCCTCCGCCGCGCCCGCGCCGCCGCCCTCGTGGAGCTGTCCCTGCCGGGTTCGGCCTACGTCTACCAGGGCGACGAACTGGGCCTGCCTGAGCACACCACTCTGGACGCCGAGAGCCGCGAGGACCCCACCTTCTTCCGTACCGAGGGTCAGGAATTGGGGCGCGACGGCGCTCGCGTTCCCCTCCCTTGGTCCCCCGTGGGCAACGGGCTGGGCTTCGGCCCGAATCCGTGGTTGCCGCAGCCGGAGACCTTCGAGAACATCACGGTAGACCACCAGCTGGGCAACCCGCAGTCCGTGCTGAATCTCTACAAGAACGCCCTGCGCATCAGGCATGAAATGGCCCTTGGTCGCGCCCAGTTCGAGTGGGACCCCATGAGCGAGCAGAACACTCAGATTCTGGCCTATCGCCTCACCACGGATTCCGGGGACACAGTCCTGGTGGCCGCGAATGCCGGTGACGCGGCAGTGGAGATCCCCGAGCTGACCACCGGTGAACTGTTGCTGGCCAGCGGCCAGAGCGCCGTGATGGCAGGGAAGCTCGCTGCGGATCACACGGTGTGGATCAAGCTCTAACGAGCTGACGTTCGGGGCCGGGCAGAATGGCGCGGCCCCGAACAACAGCGCGGCAGATCCGCGAGAAATTCAAGGCCGCGACGGGTAGCTGAAAAGGAGAGTCCGGCGTAGGCCTCGGATGCTACTTCTCCGGCAACGCCGCCGAACACTGCGTGGAAATCCAGTCCTGCACGGGCTGAAGTGCGCGCTGGATTTGGGCGGCCTCTTGGGGTTGCAAAGTGTCACCGGCGTTGTCGAGGAGGCTGACGGCGTCGTCGAAGGCCGGAAGCACAGGCTCCGGAAGCCGGTCCCGGTGAGATTCGAGGGAATCGGTGGCCTCTGCGATCACGGACGGGTCCTGCCCGGCTTCGGGGGTGGCGTCCGTGGAGCGATCGGTGGTCATGGGCAGGACGACCAGTCCGGTGTAGACCTCGACCACGTCCAGGCAGGTTCCGGTGCTCGCGGTCTGTCCGGTGCCCGCCGGTGCCTCGGAGCCTCCGTGGGGCTGGGGGATCTCGCTGGGGACCTCGAACGTGAACGGCTCCTCGGCGTTGGAGGAGCAACCGGTCAGGGCGATCAGCAGACCCGAGGCGGCCACTGCCGCGGCAACTCGTTTCAGGGTCATGAGTTCACCCGCCATCCGCACGTGAGGTGCAGCCCATCCGGCCGAAAAACTGGGGGCGTACACGGTGATCGATACGCCTACAATTTAGGCGGCCAACCTCTGTAACGGCTGGGGGTTTTCCGCGTCTCTGCTTCGTGCCAACGCACAAAAGAACAGGTGGTTCGGCACACGGAGTCGGACACCCATGCGCGGGCAATGAGTTCTCGCAACACGTCGTGATCCACCTGGTCCAGCTTGGTCACGTACACGCAACTCACGCTGCGCTTGTGTGGCCCCAGTCGGTCGAGCAGTCCCTCGGCGCCGTCGCCGCTCTGTAATCCGTACAGCGAGATGGCCGCCTTGCGCGGCGAGAACGCGACCTGCGCGGTGTCTCCCTCACGGCCGGTTTCGTAGCGGTAATGGAAATGCCCGTACCCCACGATGGATTCGCCCCACATCACGGGCTCGGCGCCGGTGACCTCCCGGAAGATCTCGAGCAATTCCTTCCCCTGTTCCACGCGCCGCGGCCACGGCAGCGATTCGATCCATTCCTCCGCAGACTGCCCGGTGGGCTTGGTCTTGACGTCCGCCTCGACGGTTCGGGTCGTGGCCTTGGGGGCGACGACGCCGCTCATCGGTTCCAGCCCCTTCTCGCCCAGGGCGTCGTTGATCCGATTCAGCCCCTTGAGTCCCACGCCGTGCAGCGCGAGGAGTTTCTGGAAATCGGCTCCGGCGAGTTGCTCGAGCTCTGTGATGCCCTGTTCGGCGAGCGCGCGATGCAGCGGGGCGCCCGTGCCCTTGATCTCCGTGAGTGCGGTCATGGGATCAGAGTAGATGCACGCGAGGGTCCTGAACATCGGTGTGCTCAGGACCCTCGCGCACTCTGCATTGGAACGGGAACGTTCATGCGGGTTCGATCAACGGACGTTGATCAGACCGATGCCTGCTCCTGTTCCGCCATCTTGCGGTTGTGCTCGTCCCGGTCCTTCATCTCGCGTGGGCGGAAGTACAGCAGTCCAACGAGCACGGCGATGGTGAACACCGCGAGCATCACGAAGAACAGCGGCCACACGCCGGTCAGGTAAATGATCGGGATGGCTAGCGCGGTGACCAGGCCACCGCCGAAGAACGGTTCGAAGACCAACTGCTTGTAGCCAAACGCCTCGAAGGCCGGGGTCTTAGCCTCCGGATCGACCACGCGCATGAGGATCAGGCCGGTGGCGGTCACACCCATGGACTGGCCGAAGTCGCCGATGCCGCGCTCGAACCAGAAACGACCGATGACGCGCGGGGCGAGCCACAGGAAGATGGCCACGTTGAACACGATGCCGGCCACGGCCAGGATCGCGAAGGCCGCCAGGTTGTCGCCCACTGCCTCCAGGGACAGGGTCGCGATCGCGGACACGATCAGGAAGTCCAACGCCAGGCCCTGGATGCGGAGCATGACCTGGTGGTCGATGTAACGGTCGAAGCCGAAGCGGCCGGCGATGACATGGAAGATCACACCGCCCAGCAGCGCCATGGGGAACAGCGGAACGTAGGCGAAGATCTCCAGCGGGGTGGTGTCATCAAGCATCACGTTCGCGTAGGTCTGCTGCTCGATCCAGCGCAGCCCCTCCAGGATGCACCAACCGATCAGGATCGCCACGGCCACGATGGCCATGTGCAGTGAGAACGGCTCCACGGAGGACGGGCGGCTGGTCATGGTGCCGGCGGAGTAGTACTCGTCGCTGCGGAACAGGCCCTTCTGCTCGGCCACGGACATCTTGACGTCGCCCTTGAGTTCCTCGGTCTTACCGGTGCGCACGCCCCAGTTGATCAGGCCGATACCGATGATGATGCCGCCCACGATGCCCACGGTCGCAAGGCCCACGGCGAGGTCCGCACCCTCACCGAAACCGAGTTCTTCCATGACGGGGCGCATGCCGGCCGCGGTTCCGTGCCCGCCCTCGAAGCCGATTTCAATCAGCGCACCGGTCATGGGGGACGCCGCAAAAACGGGTACCAGGATCAGCGCTGCAAGCAGCAGGCCGATCACGTATTGACCCGAGCCGAAGGCAACGCCCAACGACAGCTGCGGTCCCACCAGTTTGGCCGCGCGCTTGGGCGAGGGAAGATCCTGGCCCAGGAACATGGTCGCGAAGATGACGCTGATCAACAGGCCGGGCAATACGCCCCAGGTCTCGACCATACCCTCGGTGAAGAGCCCGCTCTCACCCCACGGGCCGTTGAATCGTCCGAGGACCTGCGGACCCAGGATCAACAGAAGCGCGCCGCCGATGATCGAACTCGGCAGGAACAGGCTCTGGACCCATCACACTTTCACACGCACGAACTTGCCCAGGAGCAGCGCCACCCCCAGGATCAGAAACGCAAAACCAACGGCCTCAGGGGACACGGGAACCACCTCTAGTGATCGGGGATCGAAAACGGTCACAGGTCACATAGCGAGGGTCAAGAGCGCTCCGTGGAGTGTCCCCCAGCTGATGTTCAGGTATCTCAGTTTATGAGACACCTGTCCCCTGACGCCCGATCAACACAGTTCCCCGCCGACCCCGTAGTAACTGTTGCGGGGCAGCAAAAAGCCCCGGCGCGTAGGCGCTCGGGGCTTTTCGACGTTCGGTCGTCAGACGCTTTGCCGCTGAATCTCCCACATGAGGTGTCCCTCGGTGGGCGACTGCACCGGCAGGAACGCGGCCTCGCGCACGCGGCGCGTGGTGTCCGTGTCCGCCAGGTAGCCGCGGCCGCCGGCGAGCGTGGCCTCGAGCTTGGTCGCGTCACTCACGAAATGAGCGGCGTCGAGCCGGAGCTGCAGTAGGCGCACCGGCGAGGTGACCTTCTCCAGTAGCGACGCGTGCTCGTTGCGCAGGCTCTGCTCGGTCTCGCGCAGACCATCAAGACGGTCGCGGAACAGGGCGTTGGGGCCCGGCTTCTCGACCGACAACGCCGCCTCGTCCAAGCTGCGCGCGCCCAGGCCGATGCAGAACGCACTCTGGGCCAGCAGGAAACCGGGGCGAACCTTGGCGAGGAATTCCTTGAGCGGGACGCCGGTGACGTCGCTCGCGAGGATCCGCACGTCGGTCAGGCTCAGGGAACCGCTCGCGGTGCCGTTGAGAGCCATGAGCGGAGCCGAGTGCTTAACCGTGAGTCCCTCGGTACCGATGCGCACGCGGGCGATGGTCAACGTTCCATCCTCGAAGCGCACCGGCATCATGACGATCGCGTTGGGGAACAGGTTGGAGGCCCACGCGATCTTGCCGTTGAGCACCACGGAATCACCGTCGGCAACGGCTTCCACCGGGATGTCACCCAGCTCGGACGCCCACTTGAACGCGGGGGCCATCGCGGAGACACCGGCCACGGAACCGTCAAGTAGTTCCTCCGGAACCTCCATCCCACCCGCGCGGTGGAACAGGATGCTCATGGTGTGACCCCAGCTGCTGAACGCGGTGGAGAAACACTCGCGAGCCAGCGTTTCGAGCAGGGCGGTGACCCCGGCGACGTCGCCCTGGGCCGCGGCGTCGAAGGCGCCGTTCTGCCCGAGCTCGGCCAGAGCGACGTCGGTCTGGACGTCACCCCGGTCGATACTCGCGGCGCGTTCGGCAACGTTGGCCAGTACGGAATCCGCGACCGGTTGCTGAACAGTTGAAGGAACGGGCATTACTTGCCCGCCAGGTGGTGCAGACGATCAATGGGGGTGGTCACGGCCTCGCGGGCGCGCACCACGGCGTCCTCATCGGGAGCGTTGTAGAAGCACAGGCACTTGACGGTGTCCTCGCGAACGTAGGTGCGGAGGAAGCTGACCTCGGGAACCTCGGCGTACTTGGGAGCGTTGGCCTTCTTGCGGCCCAAGTAGGTCTCCATGTCGATCTCGGCGGGGATGTCCCACTCGACCAGGTACTCGGCGGAGGGCTTGGCCTTGCGGATATCCTCGATGTCGGCACCAACCAGGCGGACCTGGTCCGGGCCGGTGACCTCGGTGGACTGATCGGCCACGCCGTTGCGAATGGCCTGGTCCAGGGCGGTGGTGTCATCGCCGTCGAGCTCGACCACGGTGAACACGCGACCCTGACCCTCGGTGACCTGGGATTCCAGGACCTGAGCGCCGTTCTGCTCGGCTGCAGAAGCGATGGCCTCAATCACGGACTGGGCACCCTCGCGGGTGGCGTTGCTGGGAACGACTTCGAAAAGCTGCAGTGACATGGAGATTCCTCTCGTCGGTTGTCGGATTGCGTTAAACGCTACGCGCGGCCCCGTCAGTGACCCAAGGAGATAGTCACACTGCGCAACATTCCGTGGACACTTTGTTCAGACGTTGATCACCGCAGGGATCTATGATCGGAGCACCCTGCACCACTTTCGACTGATCCCCGAAAGGACCGGGTCTGAACCATGTTTCACGACCAGAGCGTCATTTTCATCGACGCGGGCTTCTTGCTGTCCGCCGGTAGTTCCACCGTGACCGGGACCTCTCTTCGCGCTGCCACCAGGGTGGATGCCGAACAGCTCATCTCCGGCATCGTCAGCATCACCAGAGACAACTGCAACCTGGACCCGCTGCGCATCTATTGGTATGACGCGTCTCGGGACGGCGTGCTCAGCGACTGGCACAAGAAGATCTCACTGCTCGACGACGTCAAGGTGCGGCTCGGTCGCATCGGCGTGAACGGACAGCAGAAAGGTGTGGACCTGCGTCTGGGCCTGGACCTGGTCGAGGTGGCCCGCAACGGTTCCGCCAAGGTCGCCTACCTTCTCAGCGGTGACGACGATCTGGCCGAAGCCGTCGAGGCCGCCCAGGACCTGGGCATGAAGGTGGTGCTGCTGGCCCTGGAGGACAAGAACCGGTATCTGGGGATCAAGTCGGTAGCAGAGCACCTGGCGTACAAGGTGGACCGGATCATCGTGCTGCCGCAGGACCTCATTCATTCCACGTTCACGCCGGCCACGCGAGCGGTGGTTCCGGGTGCGGAGGCGGGGACCGAGTCGGAATTCCAGTCCACCGCTCAGCCCGCTCCGTCGGCGCCTCCTGGGCCCATGCCGGGGGCGGGGCCCGGAGCCGCGCCGGTCACACCGGCAACTCTGGCGAGCAAGAAGGCCACGTTCATCACGGTCAAGGAGCCGGAAGTCGATCTCCCCCACTTGTTCGCAGTGGCGGAAGAGGTGGCCGAGAGCCTGGCCCGCAACTGGTACCAGACCACTCCGTTGTCCGAGGTACAGTCCGTCCTGGAAGAGAGGCCCATCCTCCCCGCCGAGATCGATTCCACTCTGCTGCGTGATTGCGCGGCTCGGATCGGCGAATCGGACACCGACCTGCAGCCCGTGCGGAAACACCTGCGTAAGTGCTTCTGGGACACCATCGACACACTGGCCTGACGCCGCGGTGCTCTAGTCTGAAGCGTGTGAGTCACGAGCCAGCAGTTTTAGATTCCTCCGGGGATGAGTCGAAGGAATTAACCCGCTCCACCTCCCGAGCCTCGGCTGGACAGGAGTCTTCTGAAACCCAGGATGCGCCCGCCGCCAGCACGGCCGTTTCTTCCGACGGCGACTCCGGAATCTCTTGGGGATCATTCGCACGTAATGCCGCGCTGATCGTGGTGGCCGTGGTCATGCTGTGGCTGTTCTTCAACGTGGAACTTCCTCCGGCCGACCAATTGCAGGAACGGCTCGAAAGCTACGGGTGGGTGAGTTGGCTGGTGTTCATCGGCCTTTACGCGATTGTGGCTCTGACCCCTATTCCGGTGACCATCATGGCGGTTGCCGGTGGGCTGATCTTCGGGGTGGTGCTGGGCAGCCTGTTTTCCGTGATCGGAGTGCTGATCGGCTCGTGGGGTGCCTATTGGTTGGCCCGCGCACTCGGCACGGACGCCGTGCGTAAGGTATTGGGCAAGTACAGCCAGAAGATCGAGAGTCGCTTGGACGGCGCCGGTTTCGAGGCCGTGTGCACCCTGCGACTTGTTCCCGGCATCCCGTATTGGCCGGTCAACTACGGCAGCGGGGCCTTTGGCATTACGCAGCGCGATTTCCTGGCGGCCAGTGTGATCGCGGTGATTCCAGGCCAGGTGTCCCTGGTGGCACTGGGAGCGTTCGTCGCGGACCCAACGCTCTTCCACGGCACCGTGGTGGTGCTCTCGTGGATCGTGGTGCTGGTCATGACCGTGTGGGCGTACAAACGGTGGAAGGCTGCTCGGCGGTAACGTTCTGTCCGGGCTCGGTACGGAAACCGGTCACGCCGTCAAGGCAGCGCACGAAGAGAAGGTGGCGGAGCGGCGTCGTCGTCAGGGGTGAAGCGAGTTCACGGGACATAAGCTGCGGGAACCAGCCAGAAATGGGAAGAACCCCCGCGTGTAGAAGCCACGCGAGGGTTCAGTGGCTCCGACCGGCGTCGATCCGGTGACCTTACGATTTTCAGTCGTACGCTCTACCAACTGAGCTACAGAGCCAGGCACATCACCTGGGATATGCCGCGACGGCGCGAAAAGTTGCCTTTTCATCGCCGCCTGAGCGACCCTGACGGGACTTGAACCCGCGACCTCCGCCGTGACAGGGCGGCGCGCTAACCAACTGCGCTACAGGGCCTTAATTGTTTCCAACGAGTGGATATCTTACCAGTAGAACTGACTGCCTTAGCAAATCGTTCACCGCATCAGATTCTCTCGCGAGAAAACGTACCCCCAACGGGATTCGAACCCGTGCCGCCGCCGTGAAAGGGCGGTGTCCTAGGCCGCTAGACGATGGGGGCCAGAACGTCGCCCGACTGCCGCTTGCGCATCAGTGGACGATGGACCTTCAGTAGCTTAGAGGTAAACACCCCGGTTGCACAAACCCGAGTATCACAGGGTGACCTCCGGTCGATCGGCCAGCCGTTCGTCCTTGAAACCCTGGATGATCATGAGCGGTCCGGCGCTGTTGTGAATGACGCCCTGGGAGGTGGAACCCAGGAGCATTCCGGCGAATCCGCCCCGGCCGCGGGTGCCCATGATGACCAAACGATTCAGGTTGGACTGCTGCACCAGAACGTCGATCGGGGAACCATCCAGCAGCTCGGCGTTGATCTCCAGATCCGGGAAGTGCCCGCGCAACCATCGGACCGACGCATTGAGGGCGTCCGCGATCTCCTGGTAGATGTTCTCGAAGTCAACGGGCGTGGGCATCCAGGACGCCGCACCCGCCATGGGCGGCACGGCGCAGACCACCGTGAGCGGAACACCGAGCAACTGGGCTTCGTCCGCCGCGCGCAGCATGGCAACGCTGGAATGTTTGGAACCGTCCGAGCCCACAGAGACACCGTCGATGAACGCCTTGGTCTCGTTGATGTCCCGCTCGAGCTGGTGTTCACGCGCCCACGGCAACGGGATGATGCCCACGGGGCAGTGCGAGTGAGCCGGGACTGCGGTGGAGACTGAGCCCAACAGTCGGCCGAGCAGACCACCGCGGCCACGGGATCCGAGGACCAGCAACTGCGCGGACTTACTCAGTTCCAGCAGCACGCCCGAAGGATCGCCGGTTTCGACCGTGGAACGCACCTCCACGTTGAGGTTCTGCACGTGCAGGGCGGCCTCGCGCACGAGTTCCTTGACGGCGTCGTCCAGGGCACCCTGGTCGAACGCAGCGTACCCGACATCGAAAGTGGAACCGGCGTAGACCGGCACCGAATAGGCGCTCACCAGGTGCAGCGGAGCGCCTCGACGTTTGGCTTCGCGGGCCGCCCAGCGCAGGGCTCCCAGGCTCTGATCCGTGCCGTCCACGCCAACGACAATTTCTCGGCCGTTGAGGGTCATGGCGTGCCTTCCTTTCGCCGATCCGTCACTTCAAGCGTAGTCCTCAGTCCTCACGGATGGTGCGCGATGCTGGTGCGTGTGGAGAACACATGCCACCTCACAGCCCACGGTGAGATGATGGAGTGGGTCCGGAGGATGGTCCTAAGGAAAGCACCTGGATCGGGGTCACGGGGAGGAACCCGAGCCGCTGTCCGAGGGAAGGGTCCTGAGGAAGGAAACGAACCGTGAACGAGCAATCGGCAACACCAGACGATCCCGCAGAGTCGTCACCCCTGACCGCTAAGGTCAGCCAGGACACGTGGCGTTCGTGGGGCAGGAATCTCACCGTGACGCCCGCGGTCATCGTGCGCCCGGAGAACACGGATCAGGTCGAGCAGGTGCTTCGAGACGCAGCAGCCCAGGGTCTGCGTGTGCGCCCCGCCGGTTCCGGCCAGAGCTTTTCACCGCTGGTCCCCACCTCGGATGTCGTTCTGGACGCCACTGCTCTCAGCGGCCTCAGCTCGATCGACGTCGAGAAGCAGCAGGCCACGTTCTTCGGCGGCACCACCATTCAGCAGATCTGCCAGATCCTCGAAGACCATGGCTTGGCCTTGACGAACATGCCGGACTTCACGGGTCAGACCATTGCCGGCGCCATCGCCACGGGCACTCACGGCACCGGTTTGGGGCAGCCCTCGCTGTCCGAGCAGATCATCCAGATCACCATCGCCACCCCCTCCGGCGAGCTCATCACGTGCTCCGAGACCTCCCATCCCGAGATTCTGCGCGCGGCTCGCGTGCACTTGGGTGTCCTGGGCGTAATCGTGTCCGTCACCATTCAGTGCGTGAGCGCCTTCCGACTGCACTGCGCCGAGTTCCGCGAACCACTCGAGCGCCTGGTGGATTCGCTGCCCGAGAGAATGTCCGGCGCGGATCACTTCGAGTTCTTCTGGATGCCCGGCCGTTCCACCGTGCACACCCGCATCCTCAGCCGCCTCCACCGCCTTCCGGACACCTACACGCGCCCGGCCTCCCCGTTCTCGCGCGTCCTCCGCCGAGCCGACGACGCCGTTCTGCGCACCTCCCTGACCTCCGGCCTGGGCCGCTTGGCCTCCGTGGCGCCCAAAACCGTGCCCGGTCTGAACAAATTGGAGTCCATGTCCAAGAGCTCCCGGCGCTACACCGACGTGTCCTACCGTGTGTTCACCGCACCGCGCGCAGTGCGTTTCGTATCCACGGAATACGCCTTACCGCTGGAGAACACCGCTGCAGCATTCCTCGACCTGAAGGACTTGGTGGACCGCGAGGGCTACACCCTGTCCTTCCCGGTCCTGGTGCGCTGCTCACCTCCGGAACAGGGATACCTCTCCCCCTCCGCCAGCCGCTACACCGGTTGGATCAGCCTGCGCCAGTACGGCAAACGCCCCTACGAAGAGTTCTTCCGGGCCGCCGAGCAGATTTTCCTGAAACACGGCGGTCGCCCGCACTGGGGAGCCATTCACACCCAGACGGCCGAAACACTCAAACCCATGTACCCGCGCTGGGACGACTTCTTGAAGGTCCGCTCGGAGCTGGACCCCAACGGCCTGCTGCTCAACGACCACGCGAGGGCGCTGCTGGGGGTGTAGCTGGGTAATCCGGCGGTCGGCTGCACCCTGATCGACGCTACGAGCATGCCGGGAGCGCTTACTGACTCGCGGTGCTTCCTGGTTGACGATTCGACCCTGTGACCGCTGCGCAGCATCTCGATCGTGCATTCTGGTCGACAGTGCGACCACGACTGGAGTGCCCACTGGCCGTCGGTGCATCCTGGTTGACGATTCGGGCTCTTCAGAGTTGAGTGTGGGGTGAGGCGTCGAGTCCACCGGTGATGAGGAGCATGCGGAGGCGGTAGTGCTCGAAGTTGCGGAAGCCGCGGGCGATGCGGCGGCCGAGTTCGATGATCCCGTTG
>NZ_NSGI01000011.1:0-93375 GCF_002295155.1 Kocuria sp. WRN011 | reverse complement strand
CAACGGGATCATCGAACTCGGCCGCCGCATCGCCCGCGGCTTCCGCAACTTCGAGCACTACCGCCTCCGCATGCTCCTCATCACCGGTGGACTCGACGCCTCACCCCACACTCAACTCTGAAGAGCCCGATTACTTGACGTTGGTGACCGACTCCAGGTTCTGGGCGAGTTGGTTCTTGTAGCGGTTCTCTTCCTTGCACTCGAAGTTCGTGTACAGCTCCAACTGGTCCTGATAATGCGGCGATTTGGTTCCATCAGGGGCCACAAAACCACTCTGACCCGGGGGAGCAGCCACGCACATGCTCGCGCCCTTGGGGTTGAGATGCACCAGATCGTTCTGCGTACCGCGGTTCATGTACTGGAGGGTGCTGAGTGCCTCGGACGGATCGGCCTGCGGAATCCCCATGAAGTTCTTGGTCTTGTATTCGTGGGGGATCACCGGGGTGACCCATGCGGCGGGGTCATCACCGTGCGTCTCGCGCAGCTCATCGGTCGCGGCTTTGAGGGTATCGCGAAGCACTTTCCCGTGGTCCTCCCCGTTGAAGAAGTCCACGCTTTGGGGCACCGCGGAATCCTCACCGGCCAAGGCGTTCGTCAGGAGTTTGGTGGTTTCCGCCGGGCGGACGGATCCGCCGGGTTTGCGGTAAATCGACGCGGCGTACTGGTCGTAAACCTCCTGGGGCAGGTCGTCCTTCAGGACTGCCTCCGAGAGCTTGGGGAGCCAGCTGCGCATGATGGTGGGGGCGGCGCCGTCGTAGTTGCCGTCCTTGTCCTTGTCGACCGTCTGCCCGTCCCACTCGAGCAGGAAGTCGGCGTCGGAGCGGAGCTGGTCGTCAGCCGGAACGTACTCGATCGCCGATTCCAGGTGCGGGCGGAGGTAGCGAATGTTGAGGTCCGCAAACGATGTTTCCTTGTTGATGTCCCAGATTTCCTGCGGAGTGAACTTCTCCTGGGATTCCAACCGGGACGTGATCTCGTTGAAGCGGTCCACCGAGGACCAGTTGCCGCCGTCCGAATTGAAGCCGGCCGCGGACTGGTTGTTCCAGTTGGCCACGTAGCCCTGCTCGGGGTTGTACGTCTTGGGGTTGTCCTCGAACGGGCGGAAGCCCTGCCATTCCATGGTTCCGTCACCCTTGGCCGGTACACGGAAGTCCTGGTTTTCCGGCCGTGCGGGGAGCTTGCCCGGAGAGACGTAACCGATGTTTCCGCTCTTGTCCGCGTAGTACCAGTTGATGGTGATGCCCACCTTCTCGGCCTGCGCCAGGTACTCGTCCCAGTTCTTGGCCTTCATGACGTTGACCCAGCCCAGGAGGGACTGCACTTCGGTGCCCTTCCACGCGCGTTTTTTGGAGTAGGCGGAGTTGTTCTGCGGATCGGTGGCCGTCACGGTTCCGTGCACCGTGGACTGCACGGTGAAGTCCACGGGCGCGGAGCCTTTCACCGCGATCTGTTCGGTCCGTTCGGTCATGTCCCGGTACTGCCCGTTGAACATGTACTGCTTGTGGTTCGCGGGGTTGAGGTCTTCTTGGTAGATGTCATTGACATCGAGTGGTCCCGCCGTCGCCCCCCAGGCAATGTCCTTGTTGGTGCCGAAAAGAATGGACGGGTAGGCGGACGGTGTGTTGCCGGTGACGTCGATGCCCGCGCCGTGCAGGCCGATCCCGTACACGTAGGACGGGTTGAACCAGTCGAACTGCGGGCCGTTCAGCAGCGTGGAACCGCCGTCCGTGGACTTGTCCTTGCCCACCATCCAGATGTTCGACGCTTCCGGTGCCGCGTGGGGCCACCCCTGGCCTCCGAACGCTGCGGCGGTGTCCTCGGAGCTGTCCTGAACGGATGGGTCGATCGGTGCGAGCGCATGTGATCCGGAGGACTGGGTGGACACGGACTCGGCACGCGGAACGGTCGTGGGTGCGCTGGGGTCTTCCGTCCAGATCAGCTGGTCGAAAAGCTTGGCGCCCTCATCCGCTCCGTGCTCGGCAATGAGCTGGTTCTTGACCTTGAGGTTCTCCACCTCGCTGGTCGAATCCGAGAACCGGTTGGCCATGGTGCCGATCCAGATCATTGCCACGTCGTACTCGGTGAAGTGCGAGGGCTGGAAACCGAAATCGGTGAACTGCTTGGGCAGCAGGTTGGCTTGGTCCGCGAGGACCTTGTCCACGTATTTGTTGTACCCGCGGGCGTATCCGCGCAACACCGCGCGGTCGTCCTCGGAGAGCTGGTCGATCTGCTGCTGAATGGACTCGGGATCAAGTGTCGCCCGAGAACGCTTGTCATTGTCGACGCCGCTCTCGCCGATCACTTCGGCGGCCGTGCCCAGCACGGAGCGCTTGGCCATTTCCATCTGGAACATCCGGTCCTGCGCCACCGCATATCCATAGCCCGTGTAGAGACCGCCAATGGTCTTGGCGTACACGTGGGGCACGCCGTAGTTGTCACGTTCTTCTCGACGTGTTCTTTCGGGCCCTTGCCGTGTCCGTGCCCGTGACCCTGCTGGGCGTGTTGAAACGCGACGGGGACCGCGGCTGCCGGTGCTGCGGTGGTGCCCGCCATGAGTGCGACCGTCAGTGCGGGCACCAGAATTCGGTTCTTGAGTGTGGGCACGGTGTCTCCTGGGGAAGTGAGGTGAATCACGCTACGGAGTTCACTCTCTAGACAGCCCGAGAAGTTGTCAAGACTTAACCGACCGATCGGTCAAGATTACTGTTGGGTAGTAAATCTGCGCTCTGACCTGGGGCGCAGTAAAGTCCCTCCTAACCCGTCAGCCCCATACGGCCTGCGCCAGCACCGGGGCGCCCAACACGGGTTCCTGGTCCAGGACGGTCACGTCCGACACGTCGGACTCAGCCAGAAGCTCCTTCAGTCGGTCGCCCACCGGTGTGCGGGCAAGCCCGCCGCCCAGCACCACGGGCAACGGCCCGTCCAGGTGTTCCGCAACCATCATGACCAGCGCGTGCAGCTCATCCGCGGCGCGATGTGTCAGGTCCAACGCGGTGTCGTCACCGCCTGCGGCGTACTCCACCACCGTGCGGGACAGGCTCGCCCAGAAGGAACGCTCCGGGCGGTCGTGGAAGGCGGCAATGAGATCCACTGCGGAAGAAACGCCGGTGTGTAACAGCACCGCGCGAGTGAACGGGTCCGGTGCGGCATCGGGCTCGCGTTGGTTTGCCCGCAGTACGGCGCGAACAGTTTCACGGCCCAACCAGTAACCGCTGCCCTCATCTCCCAGGAGATAGCCCCACCCGCCGGCGCGGCGCTCGCAACCGGTGCAATCAATACCCCAGGCCACGGAGCCGGTTCCGGCAATCACCGCGATTCCAGTGGTGTGACCACCCGCAGCAAGGATCAGGCGAGTATCGTGCACCGCGGTGACGGGCACCTCGGAGGACACCCCGGACACCGAGCGGATGAGAGCCTCGAGCCGGGCGGCGTCGGCGGGGGTGTCCACACCACCGGCACCGGCGAGCACGGGAACGGAAGGCTCAGCTGCCAAGCCGCGGAACACCTCGCGCAGCGCAGCCGCGGCGGCCTCCGGCGAGACGTTCTGAATGTTGGCACTGGGGGCCCTGGAATGGCGAACGGCCTGGCCACCGCGGAACAGCACCCCGCGTGTGGTGCTGCCGCCGATGTCCAGGCCGATCAGTTCACTGGAATGGGTCACGGGACTTTCAGCTCACCCATTTCATCCCAGCCGTCGCCGTCGATCTGACGGGAAATGATGCGGGGAGTGGAGCTGAGGTACTGCGGAAACCGCTCGGTCATCGTGGTGAAGTGGTCGGATTTCACGTGGGCCTCGGCGGCGTCGTCGTCGAAGGCCTCCACGAGCACGTACTCGTTGGGGTTGTCGATGCTGCGTGACCAGTCGAACCACTTGTTGCCGGTCTCCGCGCGGGTGGCCCGCGTGAACTCCTCGGCCAGCTGCGGCCAGTGGTCCGCGTGCTCGGGCTTCACGTCGAATTTCACAACGATAAAGATCATGGTGGGTGTGCCTCCTTGGGTTGCGGTCTTCTCTTCCAGCATATGGGTGCAAGCCGGTGACATGCGGGGCACCTCAGCGTCCCGCGGCCGTGCACACGCGGAAGGCCCCCGCCAATGGCGGGGGCCTTCCGGTCAAAAAGTTGCGTGGTGCGGAACCTAGTTCAGTCCGTCCTTCAGGTTCTTGCCGGCGTCTTTGACGTTTTCCACGGACTGCTTGGCGCCACCAGAAGCCTTCTGGGATGCACCTTCAGCCTGCATATCGCGGTTTTCCGTGGCATCACCAAGCTTTTCCTTGGCGGATCCGGACGCTTTCTCCGCAGCATTACTGATTTTATCGCCGAGTCCCATAGGCACTTCCTTTCGTCGGACGAACAGGTACCCATAATGTAAACGGACTTGGCTGGGAGGGGAAGAGGCGGAGCCTGAAATTTCGCCCAAAGCGTGCACCCGATGCGCTCGCTGATGTGCAGCGGGCAACGTCAGAGAAGGTTATTGATAGGACACGAACCACGGCTTGGGCTCAATGTTGTACGTCTGCGCCGGTGTGAACGTGGGGGTGTCCTCGTCGTAGAAGTTCTTCCACGCCATGCGGATACCCTCGGGCAGGCCCTGTTGCAACACGCCCCAGGTCTCCATCTTCAGTTCCGGGGTGCCGTGGCCATCGGCGTGCAGAACCAGTTCCAGTTCGGGGTGGTCGGTCTTGATGTTTTCGCGATCCTGAATCATGGACATGGAGAATTGATGCAGGATCACGACCTTTTGTGGCAGGTCGTTCTTCGCGGTGAGCTCGGCCAGCCACTCGGTGGTCTTGTTGATCTCTTCCGCGGAGACCGAGCCGATTTGCTGCATGTGCACCTGCCCCGGGGCCAAACGCCATTCAGGGTCCAGCGCCAGGCCAACATTGGGCCGCTTCAGCAGTTCCTCGTAGCGCTTGGCCTGAGTCAGGAAATCGGTGTGGCCCGGTTGCAGATCGAGCACCACGTACACACCGTTCTTCTCGGCGGCCTCAATGTAGGGGATGAAGTGATCCACGGGGACCTCGTTGGAGTAGTTGCCGTCCGCTCCGGGCTCCGATGACGCCGCCGTGACAATGATCTCGAAGGCGGGGATGACCTGTTCTTCGCTGTACGGCTGGTACTTCTTGGCCAGTTCGATGGCGCGCTGTGCAGAGGCTTCCGGTCCCTGCTCGCCCAGTGCGCCCAGCCCGGGTGTTCCGGGGTGCCCGTAGAGCGCCACGAAGCGCCGGTCGGGGAACAGCTCGGTTCCGCCGCCGATCAGCTCGGGCGGTTGCGTGGGCGAGGGAGTTGCCTCCGGTGATTGCGATGCCGATGCCGATGCCGACGCCGCGGCGGTTGCGTTCTGCGTGCTGGGCGCCTGCTCTTGGGGTTCGGACTCCCCAGTGCCGCAACCGGAGAGCAGAAGGGCCGCGCAGGCGGCGGTGGCGAGAACGGCGGACAATCGGCGCATGATGCAAACACCTCAGGGGGGTAGGTCGGTCGCGGGGCGTCACCACTTGTCAGCATGCTGTCCATGTGGCGGCACCGCCAGCCTATGCGTAAACAGTTAGGGCGCATGGGAACATGACAGTACTCATCCCCCCGGAGGTTTTCATGAGCTCGTCCTACACACCCCCCTCGGGTCTGCGGGAGCCTTCGCAGGACGGCTCACCGGATCAAGGACCGCAGGAATACGTCCCGGCCTACGGTGCGCCCACAGCCCGCGAAGGCACATCCGTCAAGACGGCCATTCTGCTAATCGGTCTTGCGGCGCTCCTCGGCCTCCTGCTTCTCGGCGCTCTCCTGTGGGCGATCACCAGGGTTGCCCCCACGCTGCTTCCGGGTGGCGGCGGGGAGGACCCGCCGGCGCCCCCACCGACCACGGCGGTTGCCCAACCCACCGCGACCCAGGACCGCGAGTCGACGACGTCGCCGTCGAACGCACAGAGCCCCGCGAGAACCACCGAGCCCCCACGCGCCGTGGCCCGGAGCGGCAACCTGGAGGTGCCCACCGAGGGCGCCCTGTTCGGTAAGAAAGGCGCGTTCGAGGAGACAGTGCTGGAGGAGAAGAGTGAGTTCGCGATCGAGGTCCCGGATCACGACGGCCCGCTGTTGATCACCTGGTCCGTTGCCAGTGACCGCGAAAATGCCGGAGTTTTCCTCAATGCCTACGAGAGCAAGGGCGGGGACATGACCGAGCACCTGGGCGCCGTCAATAGCGGGCAGACGGGCATGATGCTGATTGACGCGGATCCGGATGCACCCAAAACCACGGTGATTTACCCCGAGGGCAACAGTGACACCGAATGGAAGGTTCAGGGGTTCCCCGCCTCCGAGATGCCGCGTGTCGAACGCGGCGCGGAGATCACCGGTGGCGGACCCGCGGTCGTGGAGCTCCCGGCTGGCGAGGAGCAGGACTATCGGTTCACCTCGGAGGAAGGCGTTCCCCGGGTTGAGGTGTACGACAAGGACGATCTGAGCAGCTGGACCCAGTTCGAATACGGAACGGGCCCCGTGGAACTGGATGTCACGGCGGGTTCTGGCGAGCAAGTCATCATGGTGCACGCGGACGGCGAGTGGACGCTCGAGCCACGCTGAGGCCGATTCGCTGGACACTCAGTCCAGTGAGATCTTCCGGAGCATATCCAGCAGGCTGGCGCGTTCCTCAGCAGAGAGGTTCGAGAGCGTGCAGTTCGATGATGCCTCCACGGCAACCTTCGCCTCCTGATACAGCTTCTGTCCCTGCGCCGTGGGCACAATGATTTTGGAACGGCGGTCGCTGGGGTCGGTCTCACGGTGGACCAGGCCCCGCTTCTCCAGGGCATCCACGATCAGGACGATCTGGCTGGGATCCAGCACCAGGTGGTAGCTCAACTCGCGCTGAGTGGGGTGCTTCTTTCCGCACACCAAGGACAGCACCGAGTAGTGGCGCACCTTCAAGCCCAGATTTGCCAGGGACCGGTTGGCCGTGGCCGAGCCCAATGAACTGGCGCGCGCCATGAGAAACACGGGCTCTTGCGAAAGATCGGATTCCCTCAGTGTGTGCGGCATGCGTCAATCGTACCGGCAAAACGCTAAGTAATGGAGAATATTGATCATTGACATCATCAACGAAATACGATGCGATGGACACAGCACATTGGGAACCGCAGCACTGAATTTGGGAGCAGACATGACTCAGTCACCACTGGCCGGCAAGGTCGCCATCGTCACCGGGTCGGGCCAAGGCCTGGGCCTGGCCTACGCCCAGGAACTCGCTCGGCAGGGCGCGTCCGTCGTGATCAATGACGTCAACCAGGACACCGCGGACGCCGCCGTGGAATCCATCGTGGCCGAGGGCGGCAAGGCCGTGGCCGTCGTCGCCCCCGTGGGTGACACCGAGGCCGCAACCGCGCTGGTCAACGGCGCTGTGGATGCCTTCGGTCGCCTGGACATCCTGGTCAATAACGCCGGCGTGCTGCGCGACAAGTCACTGCTGAAGATGACCGACGAGGACTTCGACCTGGTCATCAAGGTTCACCTGCGCGGCACCTTCACCTGCGTGCGCGAAACCTACCGCTACTTCAAGGAGAACGGCGTGGCCGGGCGCATCATTGCGATCGGTTCGCCCACCGGCCAGTACGGCAACTTCGGCCAGACCAACTACGCGGCCGCCAAGGCGGGCATCGTGGGCATGGTCCGCACTTTCGCCCTGGAGATGAAGAAGGCCGGCGTCACCGCCAATGCCGTGATCCCCGTGGCCGCCACCGCCATGACCAAGACCATCCCGTTCTTCCAGAAAGCCGTGGAGGCCGATGAGCGCGGCGAGGCCATGCCTTCCTTCTTCCGACACGACCTGGGCTTCGGCACCGCCGCTGACGTTGCAGGCTTGATCACCTGGTTGGCTTCCGACGACGCCGCTGACGTCACCGGCCAGGCCATTGGTGCCGGTGGCGACCGCCTCCAGTTGTTCAGCCACCCGACTCCGCTGGTCACCGAGTACCGGGAGGGCGGCTGGAGCTACGAAGCCCTGGCCGAGCAGGCCCACGGTTTGTTCGAGGGAAAGCTGCAGACCTGCGGCGAGATGATGCCCCCGCTGCCCGAGGAACTTCAGCCCGCGCAGGGCTGAACCGCGGTCCGGACCGGTTGAACTGAAGGGAAATCACCATGCGTTATGAATTCGGTGCAGAGCTCGCCCAGCGCGACGGCATTGACGTGCACGTGCACATCGAGTGCTCGGACCACGGCCACGCGTCACTGCCCCAGGCCCTGACGGACGCGTCTGCCAAGTACTTCAAGGCGGAGGATCGCTCCCCGTCGCTGGACACCATTGCCGAGCGTTACCGCGAGTGGAATCTGGCCGCGGTCGTATTCACCGTGGACGCCACCACCGCACTGGGTCACGAGCCCAACTCGATCGAAGAAATCGCGGAAGGCGCAGCGCGCAACAACGACGTGCTGATTCCGTTCGGTTCCGTGGACCCGCTCCAGGTTCCGAAGGCCGTGGAACGCGCCCGGCAGTTGGTCGAGGAGTTCGGGGTCAAGGGTTTCAAGTTCCACCCGTCCCTGCAGGGCTTCGACCCCTCGGACGAGAAGTACTATCCGATCTACGAGGCCATCCAGGAGCTTGGCGTTCCGGCACTGTTCCACACCGGCCAGAACGGTATGGGTGCCGGCCTTCCGGGTGGTTACGGCATCAAGCTGGGCTACTCCAACCCGTTGCTGCTGGACTCGGTGGCCGCTGATTTCCCGAACCTGCAGGTCATCATGGCCCACCCCTCGGTGCCGTGGCAGGAGGAAGCCAACTCGATCGCCACCCACAAGGCGAATGTGTGGATCGACCTGTCCGGATGGTCGCCCAAGTACTTCCCGGAGTCCCTGGTGCGTGCCTCCAACGCGATGCTTCAGGACAAGGTGCTCTTCGGCACCGACTACCCGCTGATCACTCCGCAGAAGTGGCTGGGCGCCTTCGAGCAGCAGCGCTTCAAGGACCAGGTCAAGCCCAAGATCCTCAAGGGCAACGCCCTGCGGCTCTTCGGCCTCGGGGAACTCGAGGAAAGCTACGAACCCAGCGAGGGCGGCGTCGTCGCCGCGGCCAAGGCCTACGCCGCCGAGAAGGCGGCCCAGGCGCAGAAGGTGGAGCGGGCATGAGCCAGCTGTACCCGGACTGCGACCCGTACGGCATTGCCGACCGGTTGAGCGAGGCCGAGCGCGCGCCCATCCTGCGATTGCGCACGGTGCTCGAGAACGAGATCACGCCCCTGGTGGCCGAGTACTGGGAGAAGGGCGAGTTCCCCTATCAGATCGCGCCGTCCCTGTACGGGCTGAACCTGATGACCCCGGACGAGATCGAGGGTGCGCCGCGCTCGCTGTACCACGGGTTCCGGATCTTCGAACTGGCCCGCGCGGATGCCTCCATGGCCACGTTCTACACGGCGCAGGCGGGTCTGTTCCGCACCACGTGCCGCGTGGGAGCGTCCCCGGAGCAGTTCGCCGAGCTGGACCCCAAGATCACGAGCTTCGAGACCACCGGTGTGTTCTGCCTGACCGAACCGGATCACGGTTCGGACATTGCCGGCGGTCTGGCCACCACGGCCGAACGCCAGGGTGACGAGTGGATCCTCAACGGCGCCAAGCGCTGGATCGGTGGCGCGCTCACCGCCGATTACCTGGCCGTGTTCGCCCGCGACGTGGCCGACGGTCAGGTCAAGGCGTTCCTCGTGGACCGCGAGGCAACCGGGGTGACGCTGGAGAAGATTTACGGGAAGACCGCCCTGCGCATGATGCAGAACGCGGACATCACCCTTGAGAACGTGCGCGTTCCCGAGGCGCAGCGGCTGCAGAACTGCAACTCGTTCAAGGATGTCGCGGCCATGCTGCGCGTCATGCGCTCGGACGTCGCGTGGATCGCCACCGGCATCCAGGCCGGCGCGTACGAAGCCGCGCTGCGCTACGTGCGTTCCCGCGAACAGTTCGGCAAGTCGCTGGGCAGCTTCCAGCTCGTGCAGGAGAAGCTCGCGCGCATGCTGGGCAACGTCACGGCGAGCCTCTCGATGGTGTCCGATCTCGCCGAGAAGCAGGACCGCGGCGAGTACCGGGACGAGGATTCGGCGCTCGCCAAGATGTGGATCTCGCTGCACATGCGCGAGACCGTGGCCCTGGCCCGCGAAGTGGTCGGAGGCAACGGGATCACGCTCCCGACCGACGTCGCCCGCTTCCATGCTGACGCCGAGGCCGTCTATTCCTACGAAGGCACCCACGAGATCAACGCGCTCGTGGTCGGCCGTTCCATCACGGGCAAGTCAGCTTTCGCCTGATTTTCCGACTGCGCCGCTCGCGCCGTTGCGCTCTCTTTACTCATTACCCCAAGGAGAATTTCATGACCGCCAAGACCGTTGTTTCCTTTGACGAAGTTGCCGACCTCGCGGGCAAGGACCTGGGCTTTTCCGAGTGGCGCGAGATCACTCAGGATCAGGTGAACCTGTTCGCTGACGCCACCGACGACCACCAGTGGATCCACACCGATCCCGAGAAGGCCGCGTCTGGACCGTTCGGTGCACCGATCGCTCACGGTTTCCTGACCCTGTCCCTGCTGATCCCTATGTGGGGCGAGCTCTTCGACGTGTCCGACGTGAAGACCAAGGTCAACTACGGCCTGGACAAGGTTCGCTTCACCTCACCCGTGAAGGTCGGTGCACGCGTGCGCATGACCGTGACCATTACTGAGGTCTCCGAGGTCAAGGGCAACGGCCTGCATCTGGTGGCCGATGCGACCATCGAGATCGAGGGCGAAGAGCGCCCCGCCGTGGTGGCGCGCTTCTTGAACCGCTTCTACAAGTAAGCGTTCTTTGCGGCTTTGCACGTCAGGGCCCGTTGGAACCCTCCGCTACACGTGAAGGCTCGTAAGAGCCCTTGCGGCGTGGTTTGAAGGTTCTAACGGGCCCTGAGGTGTGTTCGAGGGTTCTAGCGGAACGTGGTGTGTGCGGCGCTCACAGTTTCTACTGCTCGGTGGCGTGTGACCCGTGGCGTGCGGCCCGTGGGCCCGGGTAGCTAATGAGCGCTAAGTCGTAGCGGCAGCCATCAGTCCTTGGGCGTACCGCGCTCCGCAACCCACTTCTGGAACACTGCGGAATCCTGCTCGCCCAGCCCCGCGTCGATGAGCTGCTCCGCGGCGCTCGCAATGGGTCCACCCAGTACCGACTTGGTTCCGGTGGCGCGGGCCGCGTCCAAGTAGGCGGAGACGTCCTTGTGGACGAACGCCGCCTGCGCGGACACCGAGTAGTCGTGGGCCACGAGCTTGGGCGTCTTATCGTTCATGATCACCGATCCCGCATAACCGCCCTGGAGCAGGTCCAGCAGCTTGGCCAGATCCAGCCCGGCGCGTTCGGCGACCACGCTGGCCTCGGAGATCGCCACGATCTCGGCCGCGCAGATCAACTGATTGCACGCCTTGGCCACCTGCCCCGATCCCAACGGCCCCAGATGAACGGGGCGACCGCACGAGGACAGGACGTCCGAGACCCGGCCGACGGCGGCGTCGTCGCCACCCACCATGATGGACAGGTCTCCGCGGATCGCGCCGGCCTCCCCGCCGCTGATGGGAGCGTCCACGAACTCCACGCCCGAAGTGTCCCGGTGCCAGCGAGTGATATCAACGGGGGAGACCGTTGAGCTGATCACCAGGATCAGGCGGTCGTGGTCGGCGTCGCGCTCGCGGGCGCCCTCGACGAGTTCGTCGAGCACCCCGTCGATCTCCGGGGCGCCGGGTACTAACAGGATGACGACGTCGCACTGGCGCGCCATATGCCGCGGCGAATCTACCGCGCGTGCCCCCTCCGCCTTGTGGAGGCTGCGATGCAGGACCACCACGTCGTGACCGGCGTCGATGATGTGCCCGGCCATGGGCTTCCCCATGGATCCGAGACCGATGATTCCCACGGTGTGCGGTGATGGGCTCATGCTGTGGCTCCTCGCGACGGTGACGGCTGGTTCCATCATGCCCTGAAGACCGCTGTCAGCGTCCAGGGGCGTGAGGGCCGGCGCCCCAACTTGGAGAATTTCGGAGCTCAACTTGGAGATTTTCGGAACCAAACTTGGAGGTTTTCGGATGATGAGAAGAGCAGCCTGCTGCGGTGAATCTGGCGATGCAAGGCTGCCCAGAAGGCTTATATGAGAATGATAATCACTTAAGATAAAGTGCTCGCATGCACAACATCGAACGCATTGCCACTGAAGGGGCTCAGTCGCCCATGTCCGGATCCACCAAGGCGCGCCGTCGTGCGCCCAACACCATGGCCGCGATGGCTATCGGGGCACTTGCCCTCACCGCGTGTGGGGCGGGTGGCAATGGTGAGGCGGGAGCGGCGTCGTCGTCCCCGAGCGCCAGCGAATCCACGAGTGAGGCCGCCGCGAAGGAAGTCTCCAGCCTGACCCCGCGCGCCGTGGTGTCCTACGACGGCGGGCTGCTGACCGTAGACATCGAATCCGGTGAGGTGGTGGATGACACCAAGAAGGACGGTTTCCTGCGACTCAACAACGCCGGCGACGGACGGCACGTGATGGTCAGCGACAGCGACGTGTTCCGCATGCACGACACCGGCCTGGACGCGCACAAGCACGGGGACCACTATCACTACCGCGAATCCGCGCCGGAGCTGACCGACGTGACCTTCGATGCCCCGCACGCCGGGCATGTGGTGGTTCACAACGGCAAGACCACGCTGTTCGGCGACGGTGACGGCTCCATCAAGACCTTCGACTCCGAGGCGCTCAAGGAGGGCAAGCCGGAGATGAAGGAAACCAAGACTGAGAACCCGCATCACGGTGTGGCCCTCGAGCTGGCCGACGGCACGCTGTTCACCACGCAGGGCACCGAGGACGAGCGCAATACCGTGCAGGTGCTCAACAAAGACGGTTCGGTCAAGGCCGAGACCAAGGACTGCCCGGGCGTGCACGGTGAGGCTGCTGCGGAACCGGGTAAGACCACCGACACCGTGGTGGTGGGATGTGAGAACGGGCCCGTGATCTACCGCGACGGTGAATTCCACAAGGTCGCTGTGGCGGGCTCTTATGCGCGCTCGGGCAACTTGGCCGGCTCGGAGGAATCGCCGATCGTGCTGGGTGACTACAAGGTGGATGAGGACGCGGAGCAGGAGCGCCCCACCCGTGTTGCGCTCTTCGACACCCGCGACGATTCGCATCAGCTGGTCGACCTGGACTCCTCCTACTGGTTCCGTTCGCTGGCCCGCGGACCCGAGGGTGAAGGTCTGGTCCTGACCTATGACGGCAAGCTCAACGTGATCGACGAGGAGACCGGCAAGGTCACCCAGAAGATCGATGTGATCGAGCCGTGGGAGGAAAAGGAGGACTGGCAAGACGCCGGCCCCGTGATCAAGGTGGCCGGTGCCAACGCGTACGTGACCGACGCGGAGAACAAGAAACTCCATGTGGTGGGCCTGTCCAAGGGTGAGGTGACCAAGTCCATCGACCTGCCGGAAACCCCGGTGGAGATGGCCGTGGTGACGGGCAAGCCAGAGGCGCCGGCGCATGAGGAGGAATCGGGCGACCACGGTTCGCACGAGGGCCACGACCACGCCCACGACGACGCCGCTCCCACCGCGGGTGCCGAAGGTCATGAAGGGCACAATCACTGAATAGCCACTCCTCGAATGAGATAGCTCAGGCTCCAAGAGGCGCGTGCGATCGGTTCACCTTCCTAGGTGGCGGTCGTGCGCGTTTCTCTTGGGGGTTCAAAAATGAATGACGATCATTTAGAGTGATCCACACAACCCGACGGCTCGAAGCACAGATTTCCGTGCATCACGAGACGATGACGGCACGGGCAACGTGAGACGCACTCACAAGCAGGAGGATTTCCATGGCAGAGGTGCTGCAGAATTACATCAACGGCCAGTTCGTGAAAGCTCACGGGCAGGACACTATTGACATCGTGAACCCCATCGACGCGCAGACGGTCGCGGTGGCTCCCATCTCCGACGAGGACGACGTGAACGCAGCCTTTGAGGCGGCGGTGGCTGCGGCCAAGATCTGGAAGCGGTCGACTCCGGCCGAGCGCCAGGACGCACTGCTCAATCTTGCCGAGGGCCTCCGGGAACACCGTGACGAACTTGTGGAGGCTCAGCACCGCAACACCGGTCAGCCCAAGGAGCAGATCGGTGTGGAAGAAGTGGACGCGGGCATCGACAACCTCAAGTTCTTCGCCGGCGCGGCCCGAACTCTCGAGGGCAAAGCAGCCACCGAGTACATGAGCGAGCACACTTCCTACGTTCGCCGTGAACCGGTGGGTGTAGTCGCTCAGGTGACTCCGTGGAACTACCCACTGATGATGGCAATCTGGAAGATCGGCCCGGCGCTCGCCGCGGGTAACACGATCGTGTTGAAGCCCAGCGATACAACCCCGGAGTCCACTTTGTTGCTGGCCAAGATTGCTGGAGAGGTTCTCCCAGCCGGAGTGCTCAATGTGGTTCTGGGTGATGGCGGCACAGGGGCTCTGCTCACCGAACACCCTGTGCCAGCCATGGTGTCCATCACCGGATCGGTGCGTGCGGGGCAGGCGGTGGCCAAGAGTGCCGCTGCAGGAGTCAAACGCACTCACCTGGAGCTGGGAGGCAAGGCGCCGGCAGTTGTTTTCGCAGATGCGGATCTGGAGCGCGCGGCGGAACAGCTCATCGGCTTCGGTACTTTCAATGCGGGTCAGGATTGCACGGCCGTCACCCGGATCCTGGTGCAGGACAGTGTTCACGACAAGTTCGTGGAGTTGCTGGCCGCGGAGGCTAAGAAGGTTTCGACCGGCAGCGCGGACGACTCTGAGAACGATTACGGCCCGCTCAACAACAAACGTCACTACGCGGATGTGTGCAGCAAGCTGGAGAACATCCCGTCTCACGCCACTGTGGTGACTGGTGGGAAGCCGGTTGAAGGCTCAGAAGGTTTCTTCGTAGAGCCCACGGTCATTTCTGGCTTGCGTCAGGATGACGCGCTTGTTCAGGAGGAGACCTTCGGACCAGTACTTACCGTGCAGTCCTTCTCATCCGAAGAAGAGGCTGTCGAGCTCTCCAATGACGTTCCCTACGCTCTGGCTTCCAGTGTGTGGACCTCGGACCACGGCACAGCAATGCGCGTGAGCCGTGACCTGGACTTCGGTTGCGTGTGGGTCAACACCCACGTGCTCCTCGTGTCGGAGATGCCCCACGGCGGCTTCAAGTACTCCGGCTACGGCAAGGACCTGTCCCTCTACTCGGTCGAGGAATACACGCGCGTCAAGCACGTGATGCACTCGCTCGAGGTCTGACGGTCCAGATCTAGTCAGCCGTGGTGCCGTTCTGCAGGGCTTCCAGGGCCAGGCGAAATCCAGCCAGCAGGCTCCGCAGGCCCACATCGAAAGCGACATCAGCCGGTGACGGTGCCCGGGGCGCCTCGGCGGCGTCGTGGTTCAGCGCAGAATGCAGGAGGAGATCACGGTGAGCAACGGCTGCGGAAAAAACCGGGGCGATCTCGCTGAGTTCGCCGGGATCAAAGATATTCTCGGGCGCCACGGCGTCATAGGCAGCTCCGAAGACCAGGGACTCGACGGCCACGATCGTATTAACCACCCAGGACTCGGGCCAGCCGGCGCGGGTGAGTCCCGCGGCAACCTTCTCGTACATACGCAGCGTGTGTGGGGAGTTTGCCACGGGCAGTACGGCCATCACCGGAATCAGTGGGATGTTGCGAGCGTAGACGTCGCGGTAGGAGCGGGCCCATTGGTCCAGAGCCAGGTCCCAGGGCTCCGACTCAAAGGCGCTGCAGTCGATATCCTGGTTCACGCGGTCCTGGATCAGGATCATGATGTCCCGTTTGGAGCCCACATGGTTGTACAACGCAGACGCAGAGACACCCAATTGTTCAGCCATCGCGGACATGGTCAGGGCGCGGTAACCCCGGCTTTGGATCAAGGACACGGCTGCGGAAGCGATCTTGCGCTTGGTCAGCACTGGGCTCAGGGGCCTCCCTCGACCGCGTGCGCGACTGTCCTGACTCACTGATCCTCCTGATACCCCGGGCTCCACACACGGTGACCCGCGGGGATGGATAACAACAACAGTAAACATGACGTGCTGGAGTGCACGACTTCAATAAATGAATTTCATTCATAAAAGGTGAAAGGAACACACCATGTCTGAACAGCGAACCATAGGATCCCCCGATGCGATCGAGCGCGACGTTGTCATCGTCGGCGCTGGCCCCGCAGGACTCATGGCGGCCCGCCGCCTGTCGCAGGCTGGCAAGTCGGTGGCCGTGCTGGAAGCTCGTGATCGCGTGGGCGGTCGCACCTGGTCCGACGTGATCGACGGTGCCTTCTTGGAAATCGGTGGCCAGTGGATCTCCCCAGACCAGACCGAGTTACTGTCCCTCGTGGACGAGTTGGGCCTGTCGACCTTCGAGCGCTATCGCGAAGGCGATTCCGTGTACATCGCTCCGGACGGCATCCGCCATACCTACACCGGCCACATGTTCCCGGCCTCGGATACCACCAAGGCCGAGATGGAGAAGCTTATCGATCTCATGGACGGGCTCGCCGCAGAAATCGGCGCCAAAGAACCGTGGGCCCACGAGAGGGCTCGCGAGCTGGACACCGTCTCCTTCCAGGACTGGCTGCGTCAGAACAGCTCGGACGAGGAGGCGTGTAACAACATCGGCATTTTCATCGCCGGTGGCATGTTGACCAAGCCCTCGCACGCGTTCTCCGCGCTGCAGGCCATCCTCATGGCCGCCTCTGCAGGTTCGTTCTCGAACCTCGTGGATGAAGACTTCATCCTGGACCGCCGTGTGGTGGGTGGCATGCAGTCCGTGTCCATCACTATGGCCGAACAGCTGGGTGTGGATGACGGGACAGCGATCCTCACCGGACCTTCGGACGCCTCCGTGTTCCTCAACTCCCCGGTGCGCACCATTAATTGGGCTGGCGAAGGTGAGACCTATGACGAGCACGACCCGAACTACACTGTCACCGTCTTTTCGGACCGGGTGACCGTCCAGGCCAAGGATGTCGTGGTTGCCGTTCCTCCGAATCTGTACTCGCGTATCTCCTTCGAGCCGCCCCTGCCGCGATTCCAGCATCAGATGCACCAGCATCAGTCGCTGGGCATCGTGATCAAGGTCCACGCAGTGTACGAAACTCCGTTCTGGCGTGAGAAGGGTTTGTCCGGTACCGGATTCGGCGCCTACGAGCTCTCACAGGAGGTCTACGACAACAGCAATCACGGGGATACTCGTGGCACTTTGGTTGGTTTCGTGTCGGACGAGAAGGCTGATGAAGTCTTCCGTCTGCCCGCTGAAGAGCGCAAGCGCCAGATCCTTGAATCCCTTTCCCACTACTTGGGTGAGGAAGCCAAGAACCCGGTGGTCTACTACGAGTCCGATTTCGGATCCGAGGAATGGACCCGCGGTGCGTATGCAGCTTCCTACGATCTGGGTGGCCTGTCCCGTTACGGCGCCATTCAGTCCGAACCCGTTGGTCCCATCCGCTGGGCCTGCTCAGACCTTGCTGCTGAGGGCTACCAGCACGTGGACGGTGCCCTGCGGCAGGGCACACTCGTGGCCTCGCAGATTATCGAAGTGCGTGATCAGGCATGACAAGGCAGGACAACAGCTCCGGCGGCACATTGCCAGGCCCCGAGACGGGAGACAGGACGTCGCCGACGTTTCGTTACGTGGTGGGCTACGGCGGTGACAAGCGCAGTAAAGAGGCCGTAAAACTTGCCGTGGCCATGGCGCGAGCCTTCAACGCGCAGCTGGAAATCGTGTGCGTGCTACGCGCTGATGATCCCTATCAGCAGGTGTACCCGCCCGTGGGTGATATTTCCCCCATGCTGCGTCAGCAGGCCTCGGGGTGGCTCCAGGAGGGCCTCGAACTCGTTCCCGACGACGTCGCTGCGTGCACCCACATTCGCACCTCGCCTTCGATTGCAGGCGGCCTTCTGGATGCCGTGACTGAATTCGGCGCTGGACTGATTGTGGTTGGCGCCGCGAGCGGGAAGTACACGGCCAAGTTCTCCGTGGGGCCCGTGGCGGATACGTTGCTTCACCGCGCCTCCGTTCCCGTGGCTCTAACGCCCCGCGGTTTTAAGGGGACCGAGCCCATCACCCGCATGTACGCGGGAGTGGGGTTGCGCCACGGGGCCCAGCGGGTCATCGCCGAGACCAAGCGGGCGGTGGAACGCACCGGGTTGGAATTGGTGTTGGTGAGCTTCTTGCCGCTGGACCATGTTCACGGCAAACCGCAACAGGCTGTTGATGCAGCGCGGGAAAAACTTCGCGAGGATGCCGCCGAAATCGGTGCCGACCACCCCGTGAGCGTGACCGTCGCTCAGGGAAAGAACCTGAAGAGGACCGTTGCCAGCATGGACTGGCATCCCGGTTCTGTGCTGTTTGTGGGGTCATCACGCCTTGCCGGAGATCGCCAGATCTTCCTGGGCAGTACCGCCGCACGCATTCTGCGGCATCTGCCTGTTCCCATGATTGTGCTCCCTCGCGGAGCAAATAATCCGAGCGCTCCCAATGTCGACGACTTTCACGAAGGTGGCCGTGGAATGGGCGGTGCCGGACTGGATGAAGAGGAGGTGCGCTGATGGCCGAGACGACCAACAGCGACACCAGCAAAGGACTGAGTTCGGGTTCCGTGGGTCTGCTGGGTGCTGTGGTGATCGGTATGTCCTGCATTGCCCCGGCCTACACACTATCCGGCGCACTGGGGCCGACCGCTGCTGCGGTCGGCACCCATTTGCCAGCTATCTTCTTGGTGGGTTTCATACCAATGCTGCTCGTGGCCGTGGGCTATCGGCAGCTCAACCGGGCCATGCCCGACTCCGGCACCACGTTCACCTGGACATCCAAGGCTTTCGGACCGTGGGTTGGGTGGATGGGCGGTTGGGGACTTCTGGCCGCCACCATTTTGGTGTTGTCCAACCTTGCGGGTATCGCGGTGGACTTCTTCTATCTGATGCTCTCGCAGCTCACCGGTGACCCTTCACTGGCTGATCTTGCGCGGAACGTACCCATTAACATCCTGACGTGTTTGGTGTTCATGGCGGGCGCGTGTTGGATCTCGTATCGCGGGATGGAGGCCACTAAGAAGGTCCAATACGTGCTGGTGGCTTTCCAAGTCATCGTGCTTCTGTGGTTTGCGATATCCGCTTACGTTCACGTGGCTAACGGTACGGCTTTCGGGGGCCTGCAGATCGAACCCGAGTGGTTCAACCCCTTCGGTGTCCCATCGTTCTCCGCCTTTGCCGCCGGCGTTTCCCTGTCCGTGTTCATTTACTGGGGCTGGGACGTGGTGCTGACCATTAATGAGGAAACGACCGGGTCGTCCACAACCCCGGGCAAAGCTGCGTTGGCCACGATCTTCTCCATCGTGGTGCTGTACATGATCATCGGGCTTGCGGTCCTTAGCTTCGCAGGCCTGTCAGACCAGGGAATCGGCCTTAACAACGCTGAGATTCAAGAAAACGTGTTTGCGGCACTGGCGGGGCCGGTCATGGGGCCCTTGGCGATCTTGTTATCGCTGGCGGTTCTTTCGTCCTCTGCGGCTTCTCTTCAGTCGACCTTCGTGTCCCCGGCTCGCACTTTATTGGCTATGGGCTACTACGGAGCCCTACCCAGGCCGTTTGCCCGAATCAACCCGCGGTTCCAATCTCCGGGTTTCGCGACAGTGGCCGCGGCCATTGTGTCATCGGCGTTCTATACGTTCATGCGGATTGTCAGCGAGGACGTTCTGTGGGACACCATCACAGCGCTGGGAATGATGGTGTGCTTCTACTACGGGGTCACCGCCCTAGCGTGTGTCTGGTACTTTCGCCGCTCGTGGTTCCGATCGCTCAAGAGCTTCTTCACTAATCTCTTGGCCCCCTTGCTTGGTGGTGTGCTGTTGTTGGTCTTCTTCGTGCAGACTTCTGTCGACTCCATGGATCCGGATTACGGATCCGGGTCGCAGATCGGCGGAG
The DNA here is from genome assembly GCF_002295155.1 of Kocuria sp. WRN011. Taxonomy (NCBI): domain Bacteria; kingdom Bacillati; phylum Actinomycetota; class Actinomycetes; order Micrococcales; family Micrococcaceae; genus Kocuria; species Kocuria sp. WRN011. The sequence continues at coordinate 73,418 of NZ_NSGI01000011.1, read as the reverse complement.
TGGGGCTCGTCTTTGTCCTGGGTGCGGGCATTCTGGTACTTGGGTTGATCGTGATGTTCACGCAGTACTTGCGCAATCGCTCCTTCTTCCAACAGAAATTTGAAACTACTGAATTGCCCGTGGTGGAGTAGACCCCTCTCCCTGCCGGAACTAATTTTCTAGTGAAGTCCGCCGTATCTCGTGTGGAGACACGGCGGACTTTGCGTGCCTTGTGTTCTCCGGCCATGTGGGTGTATCGGCCTGCAGGTTTGGGGTGCCGCATGGCCCGAATTTTCCGCCTCGAAGCGCCCCGAGTAGCGTTGGACCATGCCCGCGAATGCCAATGAACCGACCAGTGTGCGCCTGGATGTGTGGTTGTGGTCGGTCCGTCTGTTCAAGACCCGCTCCGCCGCGACCACTGCGTGCCGGGCCGGTCACGTGCGGCTTAATGCGGCGCCGGTCAAGGCGGCCCAGCCCGTTCGTGTGGGGGATCGAGTCACCGTGCGGCGCCCCGGGTGGCAGCAGGAATTCCAGGTCACCAAGTTGATCGTCAAGCGCGTGGGCGCGCCGGTTGCTGCTCAGTGCTACATCGATCATTCGCCGCCGCGGCCCGCTGAACTCAGTGTTCCCGTGGGTCGTCGAGACCGCGGTGCGGGTAGGCCCACCAAGAAGGACCGCCGTGAGATGGAGCGGCTGCGGGGCTTGGATGGGTCGCGCTAGTCCATCGGGTTCTGCGAAGTGCACGCGAGCACGTGACGCACCCGACGGCTCGTCACTGTGGATGCGCCCAGCCCAACCCCCGCTACATTGACCGCAACATTCCGAAAGCGTTGAGTGCCAGTAGCACTCCCACAATGCCGATGAACCAGGCCGAGCCGGACTGCGCATGCTTGGTGAACCATCGTTCCAGCGCGGACAGCGGGCGCTCCAGTGCGTTGCGCGCGACCAAACGCCCGATGGTCAGAATCAATGTGGGGGCAATCATCACTAGGCAGTATCCCCCGAGCATGAGCAGCGAAATCGTCAGGCTGGGGCTGGTCGACGAAATGATGCCGATGCCCGCCAGGTACGGAACCATCGTGGCCACCTCGAGTGAGACGCCCACCAGGGCAAGTCCCATGAGCGCAGCCAGGGAACCGACGCCGGCGCGAGTGCCGATGGGAGCGCCGTCGGCACCCAAGATTCGGGCCCGCCAGCGCGAGACGCGGCCCCCGGGCGCCGACGCCGCGTTGCCGGCGGCCGCGCGCTCGGCTGCGAGGCGTTTGGCCCGCTTGGTTCCCGGATCCATGACGTAGCTCAGGACGACCAGGCCGATGCCCAGCGCCAATTGGATGATGTACGCGGTGCGGGATTCCAGTGCCTCGCCAAAGGCGTCGATGAACGCGGTGGCGCCCAGCATGATGAGCACGCCGATCACGAAATACGCGGCGAGAACGGTGGCTAAGTACACGAGTAGACGGCCGAGCTTCAGCCGACCGGGTGCCATGAGCAACCAGATCGGGATGAGCAGGGTTCCAAAACTGGTGGAATCCACCAGCGCGAGAACCGTGAGAACTCCGACGGTCTCCATGGGATGGCCCTTCCTAGGGGAATTAGCACGCTTGTGCCATTTAAAGCTAGCACAGTCGTGCTAATTTAAGGCCATGCCCTCCAGAATTGACCGCGAAGCTCGTAAGGCCGAACTTGCTGAGGCCGCGTGGCGCGTGATTCTCCGATCGGGCGTTTCCGCGGTCTCCGTGCGAACGGTTGCGGAAGAAGCGGGCCTGGCCGTGGGGTCCTTGCGGCACGTGTTCCCCACGCGCACCGAGCTCCTCGTGTATTCCGCGGAGCTCATGATGGAGCGTGTGTATGAACGCATCGTGAGCCTCCCCCGGGAAGGCACCACGGAGGCCTACGCCCTGGCCGTGATCAAGAATCTTGTGCCGTTCACTGAGCAGACGCGAGCCGAAATGGACGTCAACATCGCGCTGGTCGCAGAGGCCACCGCGGTTCCGGAGCTCAAAGTTTTGAGGGACTCCGCTCACGAACAGCTTGCTGCCGCCTGCATCCGGTTGGCTGCATTGCTGCGAGAAGAGAATTCCGAGACCCCCAGCGAAGGTGCAATTCGAAGTGGTCGGAGACTTCACGCCCTCGCGGACGGGTTGGCTCTGCACCTCATGCATCGGGCCGAATCGGAGGACCTGGAGCGCGTCGCTGAGCTCCTGGAGGATGAAATTCAGAGCATCGCGGCAGGTCGCGCTTAGGGCGGGCGGCGCTCGGTCGAGATTAAGGGACTCTCACTCAATCCCCATCGTCATCTCATGCGGTCCATTCATCATGAATGTGTCAGCACAAATGGCAAGTAACACGTGTGTGGGACACGAGCCGCCCCGCGCTGTCGCCGTACGCGGCGGTAGAATGACAGTTGCTTTCCAGTGAAAATATCAGGACGATCCGGGGGTATCCATGAGCCGATCCACCACTCCTCGCCGCAACCGGCCCTTCTGGGTGGGTGCCCTGGTGGTCTCCGTCATCGTCTCTCTGATCATCACGCTGCTCAGTCTGTTCGCCGTGTGGTGGGCCCCCAACATGGGCATCTACCACTACCTCGAGGTGACGTCCGAGGTGAACCTGCCCATGTGGTGGAACGTGCTTCTCCTCATTGTGGCGGCCACCTTGATGTTCCTGGTGGCCGCAAACACCCCGAGCCGCAGTGCCCGCCTTGCCTGGCGAACGATGGCCGTTATTGCCCTGTTGATGTCCCTGGACGACGCCACCATGTTGCACGAGAAGCTGGGCATGATTGTCGAGCGATTCGCACCGGCCACCGGTATGACGTTCACCTGGGTGCTGTTGGGAGGCCCAATCGCACTGGCCGTGGTCATCATGGCGATCATGGCCTCACGCAAAATGCACAAGACGCCCAGGCGCTTGCTCGTGAGCGGATTCGTGGTGTTCCTGGGCGCAGCGGTGGGTTTCGAGTTCATTGCCGACTACCTGATCCGGACCGAGGCGCACTGGTTCCTCTACCGCGTGACCTACCACCTGGAAGAGGGCTTAGAGATGGCGGGGGCGGCCCTGATCGCGGTCGCACCACTGTCCAATATTCAGCGCGTCCGACTCACCGGTCAGATCGACTCCGCGGGAGGCGGCACGGCACCGTGGGCCGGGACACCCGCCGGTCGCTAGTCGTTCGCGGACCCGTTGCGCTTGCTCTTCCAGCGCGTCATGGCATAGCCCAATAACGACGGCGCTTCTTCCGGTTCCTTGGCATTCGCATTGCGCAGCCGGTCCTGGCGCATGCGCTGGTGCTCGTCCAGGTGCTGCTCGTAGCGGCGTTGTTGTTGCCGCTGTTGTTCCTGCTCGGCTGCGCCGCCCTGATCGTCGCTGTCCGGGTGACGCTCCATGGAAGTGATGGTGTGCGGCGGCTGATCATCCGGGGACCGGCGGTTGCGGTTTCGCCGTTCCATGACCATGCGCTCCCGCTCGGCCCGTTCGGCCAATCGGCGCTGAGAGGCGCTCATCTTCTTGGGGTCCGAGTAGTTGTCCCGGATCCGTTCGATGACCGGTAGCTCATCCGTGTTCTCGTAGCCGACGTGATCGTCATCGGCGCGATGCGTCGTGTAGGTGGGCGGGGCGTCGTCGTACGTGGCGCGTTGCCGGGGGATCGGCTGGGTGGTTTCGCTCTCGTGCACCACGGTGACCGCGGGGATGGGGCCGGTGTCTGCGTCCTCGACGCGGGTGGGGGCCCAGTCGGCCTCCGAAAAGGACTGATAGCTGCTGAAACCGCGCCAGAGTTTCCAGCCGAGGTAGGCCACGCCCAACAGGATGACCGTGGCGGGTGCCCCGTAACCGGTTGCGTAGTAGATGGTGGCGGCCACGAGCAGGATCAGGCCCAGGCCCACCGGCGCGAGCGCCATGGGTGTGTGCACCGGCAGCGCGCCCAGCAGGGTGCGGGTGTAGCGGCTGGGTGCGTCCGAACCGTGCAGCGCGTGGGCGCGGATTTTCACGCCGGGCGGGGTGGTTTCGGCCAGTTTGTGGGCGACCACCGGGGGCTCGTCCGGCTGGGAGGCATTGAGGACGACGTCGCGCGCTCGTCCCGCAGCCAATGCCGCCCTGTTTCGCGCGGAGGCACCCGCGATCACGAGGTACACGCCCATGGACAGCAGGATCCCGGGGAGCATGACGGCGATGGCCAGGGCCAGAACGCGCCAGACCCAGGGGACCTCCGCGGCGGGGAAGTTCTCGAACTGCAGCACCCCGTGGGTGAACCACAGGATCAGGCTGCCGATCAGGACACCCGTGATGCCGTTGATGATGGCGAACACGCGTAACCGGGGCCAGCCGCGCGCCGAGCGGGCTGCCCAGCGTTGTTCGCGTGTGCGCATGAGAACTCCTGATGTCCCGGGGAAGTGGGCTCCTCTCAGGGTAAATGGTTCCGGGCGTTCTGGCTGCTCTCGCAATTCGGATGTGTGGGCCTAGGATCGACCAGTGCCCCGCTTATTGCTCGACCTCACCCCGCTGCGTGAGTCCCCGGCGTTCCGACGCCTGTGGATCGGCTCCACCATGTCCATGTTGGGGAACCAGTTCACGGTGGTGGCCATTAGCTTGGAGGTCTTCGAGCTCACCCGCTCCACGTTTGCCGTGGGCATGGTGGGTGTCGCCGCGCTGCTTCCGCTGATCGTGTCCGGGTTGTACGGCGGGTCGATGGGAGACGCGCACAACCGCCGGACCGTGGGGTTGTGGACCACGTTCGGTTTATTCGCAGTCACGGTCGCGCTAGCCGCGCACTCGTGGGCGCACATTTCGTCACTGGTGGTGCTGTACACGCTGGTGGCGCTGCATTCGTTTGCCCAAGGGCTCAATCAGCCGGTGCGCGGGGCGATCGTGCCGCGGTTGGTGCCCATGAAACAGCTGCCCGCGGCCAATGCCTTATATCAACTGACCATGGGCTCCACGCTCATGGTGGGGCCTCTACTGGGTGCGTTGACGGTGGCCGGGTTGGGGTTCCAGTGGGCCTATACCGTGGATGCGGTGGCGTTTATGGCGAGCTTGTGGGCGATGTACAAGTTGCCGTCCCTGCCGCCCGACGGTGTGCCATCCCGCGCCGGTTTTCGCTCCGTGGTCGAGGGGTTCCGGTTCCTGGCCACCCGCCCCAATCTGCGCATGACGTTCCTGCTGGACATGGCCGCGATGTTCTTCGCGATGCCTCGCGCGCTGTTTCCGGTGCTTGGTGCGACCGTATTGGGCGGCGATCAGTTCACCGTGGGTCTGTTGACCGCAGCGCTCGCGGCGGGCTCCGTTCTGGCGGGGTTGCTGTCCGGGCCGTTGGTGCGGCTCAACCGCCATGGCAAGGCCTGCGCGATGGCGGTGGCCGGTTGGGCCGTGTGCATCATGGCGTTCGGTGGCGTGGTACTGCTGGCCTCGGCCGGGTGGGGGCGCGAGACCGTGTGGCCGCTGGCGGCCTCGTGCGCTGTGCTGGTCGCGGCCGGTGCAATGGACGCGATCTCCATGCTGTTCCGCACCACCATCCTGCAGGCGGCGACCCCGGATGCGCTGCGTGGGCGACTGCAGGGCATCTTCATTGTGGTCGTGGCCGGTGGGCCGCGCCTGGGCGATGCCTACATGGGCACAGCGGGGGAGTTCGCCGGACCCGGTCTGGCTGCCGTGGTGGGAGCCGCCGTTTGTTTGGTACTCGTGGTGGTCCTGGTGCGGAAGTTCCCCGCGTTCAGCCGGTATGACGCGAGGGATCCGCAGCCGTAGGGCTTGCCCCTTACCGACCCAGCGTGCTGGGTTGTCTGTTTGGCCGTTCGGAGTGAGCTCTTGTAGTGGTCACGCGTCCCGACGAGTCATGCTGCTGATTCGAGCAGCGCGTCCATCTGATTCATGGCCTGCACCGTGCCTTCTTCCGCGCCCATCTTCAACACCTCCTCCAGGTCTTCGCGTGACGTAATGGTGGTGACCGTGGTGATCCGGCTCCGATTGCCATCCAACGCCTCGAAGGCGACCACCACGTCCGAGGCGGGCAGAGCGGCGTCGACCTGGCCGTGGGAGTCAGCGAAGCGATCGGTGAAGTGGATTTCTCGCTCGGGGGTGACCTCCTGGACCTGCCACAGACCGTGGTACTTCTCGCCGTCCGGGCCTGTCATGAAGTAATTCACCGTGGCCCCGGGGGTCAGGTCATGGTTCGTGAACGTGGCGGGATAGCGGGGCGGACCCCACCATTTTTCGACGAACTGCTGGTTGGCGTAGAGGTTCCAGGCGGTGGTCACGGGGGCGTCTAGTTCCGCCACGAGGGTGAGTTGGGCGACGTCGAGATTCTTCTGAACATCCACTACTGACATGGGTCAATGCTGCTCCCGTCGGTGAGCGGTGACAAGACTTTGAGCGGCATCTGTGTTTTGTAGGTCACAATGTGGGGAGAGATTGTGCGGTGTGCAGTGCGTTGCGCACGGCGCTCGCCGATCCACCCGAAGGAGCGAACATGGCAATTCTCGACGACGAACGCTGGCACGGAAAGCTCTACATCAACGGCTGGCGGGATGGGTCCGGCGACTCGATTTCCGTTCAGAATCCCGCGTCGGAAGCTGTCCTGGGCTCGGTGGGTTCCGCATCTCCCGCCGACGTTTACGACGCCGCTCGGCAGGCTTCCGAGGCACAGGTCGCGTGGGCCGCGCTCAAGCCGACCGAGCGTGCGGCCGTGCTCCGCAAGGCGGGCCAGCTGTTCGAGGAGAACACCGAAGAGATCATCGACTGGGTGGTGCGCGAAACCGGCGCGATCCAGCCCAAGGCGGGGATGGAAGCAAACGTCGCGGCGCAGGAGTGCTTCGAGGCGTCTGCACTGCCCACGCACGCTAGAGGGGAGGTGTTGGCCTCAGACGATCCGCATTGGTCGTTTGCGAGGCGGGTGCCCGCTGGTGTCGTGTCGGTGATTTCGCCGTTCAACTTCCCCTTGATTCTGTCGATCCGTTCGGTCGCGCCGGCATTGGCGCTGGGGAATGCGGTGTTGTTGAAGCCCGACCCCCGCACGCCCATCACCGGTGGAGTGCTGATCGCACGGATCTTCGAAGAGGCGGGACTGCCCTCGGGCGTGCTGCAGGTGCTACCGGGAGGCGGCGACGTCGGCGCGGCGACCGTTGATGCGCCCGAGGTGAGAATCGTGTCTTTCACCGGCTCTACAGAAGCGGGCCGCCATGTGGGTGCGGCGGGTGCCAAGCATCTGAAGCGAACTCACCTGGAGCTGGGCGGCAACAACGCGATGGTGGTGCTGCCGTCTGCTGATTTGGATCTAGCGGCGGGTGTGGGATCCATGGGCTCGTTCTTCCACCAGGGGCAGGTGTGCATGACCACGGGGCGGCACATTGTTCATGAAGATGTCTACGAGTCGTACGTGTCCAAGTTGGCCGAGCGGGCTGACGCTCTGGTGGTGGGTGATCCGTCCGAGGGGCAAGTTCACCTGGGGCCGATCATTGACGAGAAGCAGCTGAAGGCCGTGGATTCCAAGGTGCAGGATTCCGTGATCGCGGGTGCGTCGATCCGTGCGGGCGCAACGCACGACGGGTTGTTCTATCGGCCCACCGTGCTGGCTGATCTGACGGTGGACATGCCGGCGTGGAACGAGGAGATCTTCGGCCCGGTGGCTCCGGTCATCAAGGTGTCCTCCGTGGAAGAAGCGGTGAACCTGGCGAACAACTCGGAGTACGCGTTGTCGCTGTCGATCATTGGTGATGTGGGTGAGGCGTTGAAGGTCGCGGACCGAATCACTGCGGGCAAGATCCACATCAATGAGATGACCGTAATGGACGAGGCGACCGCTCCCATGGGAGGCATGAAGGCCTCTGGGACGGGTGCTCGATTCGGCGGTGCGGCCGCGAACATCGAGGCATTTACCGAGAGCCAGTGGGTCACGATCAGCCCGGACATTCCGCAGTACCCGTTCTGAGTTAATTACTCGGAATAGCAAGGTGACCGTGCAACAAACGGTCACCTTGCTGGTTTGTAGATGCGTGCGAAAACTTCGTGACTGGCCGTTATGCGTTTACATTGAAAAGTTATCCACAAAAATCTTTCCGCGGTGGATAGTGTCAAATGAAATTTCGTAAGCTCGAATCGCTGCCGTAGCTTGGCAGTGGCCGCCGGGCTTCATGAGTTAGAGGGGACCATCCAATGGGGGATGCGCTGAAGCGTAGGAAGCTCGCGGCGAGCCTGGCCGCGCTGGCGTTAGGGCTGACGCTGGCCGGCTGCGGCAACTCGAACGATCCCGAGCCGGGTGATACGGCCACGTCTACGTCTGCGGATGGCGGTTCGTCTCCCACGGTTAGTGAGACCGGAGATGGGTCATCGGATTCACCATCCTCGTCTCCGGATCCGTCCGCCAGTGGGGACTGGTGGCCTGAGCAGCCGGAGACAATGGCCACCGGTCAGGAGTTCCCGGATGACTTCGAGCCGGCAACCCTTGAACACCCTGCACGCAATGTTCCAAAGCCGGTGATGCCCGAAGAGGCCAAGCAGGAGACTGAGGCGGGGGCGCAGGCGTTTTTGGACTACCGCACGGACGCAGTCTGGTATGCCTTCCAGACGGGGGATACGCAATTGGCGCGGGAAGTGACAGCAGATGGTTGCGAGAATTGCATGGTTCAGTTCAACAGGATTGACACCATTTATTCCGATGGAGGATGGATCGCAGGGGGATATGAGGGTGGATCCATCCTGGAGGAAGGATTTATTCGAGGTGCTGATGGGGTATATAACATTCCGGTGGAAACCAAAAGTTCTGGCGTGAAAGTGACGGATGGGGATCGGTTAATATCTCAGCAACATCCTTTTGATACGTCAGAAGGATTTAATGTGAATCTTATTTTCAGGGATGGAAAATGGGTATATATAACTGCCTCTCCGAGAAACCCTTAATATTAATTCACGTTTTCGTTTTCTCCTTACTTTTGCTCTCCGCCCAATTCGCATTTGTGGGTGTAGCGTCAGCTGAGGAGGGGGGCGCAGATGGAAGTTGGGGGCGAGGAAGTGAATCCGGCAAAGTGGCCAGCGATACAAGAGCTACTGCTGGTGGCAATGTTATTGACGTAAAAGTTGAATGGGACGAGGGAAGTTCCGGTGGTCAAGGAATTTCTATTTCCTTGGGTGCGCCCGCTGCCGGTGGCTCAAGCGAGGGAGGCGCAGGTACTGACTGGAACCCGGATGAGGACCCTGCGTATCAAAAAGCCTTACGTCAAGAACTCATGAGCGATGATGACTCGATCTTCTTTGACCCCACCAAGATGGACACAGCGCTGAATCGAACCACATATAGCCTGCAGGATCCTTGCAATGGTGAAGATGGCGACGCCTTTGACGACTGCCGCCAGGAACAAGAGTGCACGGTCGATGGTGGCGGCGAAGGCGTCAATATGGACGTCGTCGTTGGTGGAGCGGGAGAAGAGGGTCGTGCGTCACGCGGCACTCAAATGTGTGTGGCAAATGCTGAAGCGGCCGAAGCTGATGACGAAGGCGTCATTCCGCTCCCCGTATTCACGCTGCAGGATTTCCAGCGTCTGAACGTTGCTCCCGCTGCCTCAACTGTTGAGCCAGCACCCGACACCCTCAAGAACATGAATACCAATGTCTTCGCGGTCGCTGATGCCCAAGCGTTCCAAACCGAATTGGGAGGCTTTCCTGTCGCGGTGCGGGCGTATCCGGTTCAGTACTCCTGGAACTACGGTGACGGGGCAGCTCTCGGCCCCACGCCTTTGACAGGTGCACCATTGGCCGAAGGCGATTGGGATATCCCCACGGACACCTCACACGTCTATTCGGAAACCGGTGACTACAGCGTCACGCTGACTACTTTCTTCTATGGAGAGTACAACGTGGCGGGTACCGGCTGGCAGCCGGTCGCTGGGTTCAACGAAGTCGCATCCGCGCCAGTCCCGATCAGCGTGTGGAAGGCAACCGTCCGCAATGTCGCTGATGACTGCAACGAGAATCCCCGCAGCTTCGGCTGCCCAGGCACGAACTAACTCATATAGATTCTCGGCGTGACGGGTGCCTTTGCAACAACCGTATGAGTTCGAACCACTGAAGTTTTAAGTGAGGAAACTGCAGCACCGAAGTCTCCGGTGAGGGAAGTGCGTCGAATTTGGTTGAACTCAGCACTTACATCACATGAGACCGCGAAGCTGCAGTTTCCTCACTTCAGGTTGAGGTGTGGTGCGTCTACCTCACATGGCATCGCACGGTGGCAGAACCCGTCTACGTATCCCGCCTGGTCCGGCTCGTGATCTTGCTCCGCAGGGTCAGCAGCAGCACGACTGCCAGCAGACCGTACAGCGTGAGCACGATCGGGCCCTGCACGAGTACGGAGGCGTCACCGTTGGCGCTGATGAGCGCATCGCGCAAGCTGGTTTCAGCCAACGGGCCGAGCACCATGCCAATGATGAGCGGCGCCAGCGGGTAGTCGTGCATGCGCATCAGGAAGCCCACGATGCCCACGCCCAGCAGCAGGAGCAGGTCGAACGTCGAACCGGAGGTCGCATAGATGCCCAGGCCACAGAACACCGTGATGCCCGCGTACAGGTAGTGGCGCGGAATCAGCAGGAGCTTGGCCCACACCATGGCGAACGGCAGGTTGATGATCAGCAGCACGATCATCGCGATGAAGAAGCTCGCCAGCAGCGCCCACACCAGATCGGGTGCGCGCTCGAACAGCAGCGGGCCTGGCTGCAGGCCGTACTGACGGAACGCCGCGAGCATGATGGCCGCGGTCGCGGAGATCGGCAGGCCCAGCGCCAGCAGTGCGCCCATGGCCATACCGGTCGTCGAGTTACCAGCGGCCTCGGGTGCGGCCAGGCCGCGGATGGCGCCCTTGCCGAATTGTGGGTCGTGACGACGTCGATCCAGCTTGCGTTCCGCTCCATACGCCAAGAACGTGGGGATCTCGGAACCACCCGCAGGGATCACGCCGAACGGAAGACCGATGGCCGTGCCGCGAGCCCATGCAGGGGCGGCCTCTCGAAGCTCTTTCCTGCTCAACCACGGGCGACCCTTCGAACGGATCATCTGACCTTCACGCTGGAAGCGGGCAATCGTGGCGAAGTAGATGACCTCGCCCAGAGCCAGCACCGCCACGGTGACGGTGACTAGCGAGATGCCGTCGAAGAGGAACGGTGAGTCCATGGTGAAACGGGGGATACCCGTGACGCCGTCGATACCCACCACGGCAATACCCAGGCCGAACGCGAGGGACAGTAGACCCTTGACTGCAGAGTCCGTCACCACGGATGACGTGGCCATGAACGCGAACAGCGCCAAGGCGAAGAACTCCGCCGGCCCGAATTGCGTGGAGAATTCCGCGAGGAACGGCGCCAGGAACACCACCACTCCGGAGGCGATGAAGCCACCCACGAATGCACCGATGGCTGCGGTAGCGAGTGCCTGCGGGGCGCGCCCATTCAGGGCCATCTTGTGCCCCTCGAACGTTGAGGCAATGGCAGACGCCTGCCCCGGAGTGTTCATGAGGATGCCCGTGGTGGAGTCACCGAACAGGCCACCGAAGTACACGCCGGAGAACATGATGAACGCCGCGGTGGGCTCCAGGGCGAAGGTCACGGGCAAGAGCAGAGCCACGGCCATGGAGGAGCCCAGGCCGGGCATGACGCCCACGGCGGTGCCCAGGAAACAACCCAGCACCACCCAGAACAGGTTCTGCCAGGTGAGGGCTCCAGCGAAGCCCTCCATGAGTAAGGACAGAGTCTCCATTTAGAAGCCACCCCCAAGAAGTCCGGAGGGCAGCGAGAGCCCCAGTGCCATGTCGAACGCGATGTACGCAATGGAGCTCACGGTCAGCCCGACGATCAACGAGAACAGAGGCCGTTTAGACCCGAACCCACGCGCCACACACCAGAACAACAGCGCAGCGCCAAGGATCCACCCCAAGAATTCCAGGAGAAGGGAGAAAGCCAAGAAGCCGCCGATGACCCACACGAGTGAACGCCACGAGAAGGCGGCGGGAGCGGCGTCGTCGGTGGTGCCCAGCGAACCGCTGGACCAGTGACGGAAGATGCTGATGACTTCCACTACCACCAGGACGTAAATGACGCCGGTGATGATGGCGGGGAAGAAGCGCGGGCCCGGGAAGTCCACGGAATCCGGGACCTCCATCATCAACATGCCCACCAGGAGATAGGTGGCGAACGCGGCGAGCACCAGCGGCATGGTGAGTGCTTGAAGCAGGGAGCCTGCCGAGCGTGAACTCCGGTCGACGGGACGCTCGGAATCTGCCCGGGGTGCGGGTGCCGAGGATTCGGAAACCGATGCGTGGCTCATACTCCCAACTCCTTGTACAGCGCAGTGATTCGCTCGGTCTCGTCCTTGATGAACTGCGTGAGCTCGTCGCCGGTGATCACGTTCTCGTTCCAGTTGTAGCGCTCGATGGCTTCGCGCCATTCGGGAGTTTCGATCGTCTCCAGCACGATGTTCTCCAGCTCTTGTTTCTCGTCATCGGTGATGCCGCCGGGGGCCATCAGGATGCGCCAGTTGGCCAGAGTAACGTCATAGCCCTGCTCCACGGTGGTCGGGATGTCGCTGCCCTCCAGGGGTTCCTCGGCCACGAGCGCGAGCGCGCGGAGCCGGCCGGACTCGATCTGGTCGATGGAGTCCGGGTATCCGCTGGCTGCCGCGGCAACGGTGCCGTTGAGCAGTGCTTGCGTGGACTCGCCGCCGCCGTCCGAGGACACGTAGATCATGTCCGCCGGTTTGATGCCGCCCGCAATGGCCATTTCGGTGACCACCAGTTGGTCGAACGAGCCACCACCGGTCCACGGGACATCGCCCGGATTCTGCGCCCAGGCCTTCATGAGGTCGTCCAGGGTCTTGTACGGGGAGTCGGCTGGGACCACGATCACGTCGTACTCCTCGACCGTCACGGCCAGGGGGTTGACGTCCTCGTACTTGGTGGCGGAATCGTACTGAATGGTCGCGGCGAGCTGACCGGTGCCACCGACCATCAGGTTGTTCGCATCGCCGTCCAGAACGGACAGGTTGCCCAGCGCGATAGTTCCGCCGGCGCCCGGCATGTTGACCACCTGGGTGTTGTTGATGATGCTGTTCGCTCGCTGCGCCTGCTGCATTTCGCGAGCCACGGTGTCCCAACCGCCGCCGGCCGCCGCCGGGGCGATGATGGTCATGCTCGAGCGGAGGTTGTTGCCGCCGGAGGCTGAGGAAATGGATCCGGTCACGGCGGTCCCAATGGCGCCAGCCGCGATCAGTCCTCCGATCCCGTACGTGATGAACTGCCGACGATTCGGCGGAGGCTTCTCGACCAAACTGGTCTCCTGGATCAAGTGCGCTGATGGCATGCGGACCGGCCACCTGAGAGCGGCCTGGGATTGTGACCTAGAATACACATAAGCTCATCTGGGAAAGTAGTAATTCTCAGGTGTGGCGCACGATTTTGGTAACACGACGCCATGACGCCGAGCGCACCGTTCAGGTCCTTAAATCGAGGAGTAGTTTCCAGTAATGACCATCATCCTTGCCAGCGCAGACACCCCCGCCGGGCACGCCGCCCGCGACTTCGCAATCGACGAAGCCCGACGCCGCGACGCAGACCTCATCGTGTTTCCCGTGGACGGTTCCACCCCGGACATCTCCGGCTACGGCTACGATCGCGTAACCCTGGAAAACGCCGACGGTCGCAGCAAGGACGCCGTGGGAGATCTCATCGACGCCACCAATCGCCCGGAAGTTGAAGCCGTGGTCGTGGGTGTGAAGCGCCGCAGTCCCGCGGGCAAAATCTTCCTGGGCTCGTCCGCCCAGCAGATCATCCTGGAGGCCGCCGTTCCGGTGATCTCTGTAAAACCCGCCACCTGATCGTCGGGCTGCTCTACGGTGAGCGGTTGCAAGTGAGGGAACTGCAGCTCCAAAGTCTCATGTGATTAAAGTGCCCGAAATCGAGCCGGATACTGCATGTTCCTCCCCTGAGAGTCTGCAGCTGCAGTTTCCTCACATCAGGTTCTGCGGCTGTCGTTTCAACCCGTGAGTCTCCGCGGCCACGCCACTTCACTGCACCACCTACCCTGGACTGGTGCAGTCCGAACCCGAATCCCCAGCCACAGAACCCGCAAAAGCCACAGAGCCCAAGGAAACAGCAGCCCCTCGCGACACCCGCTCTCTCAACCGTCAGATCCTGGCGCTGGCGGTCCCCGCGTTCGGTGCGTTGATTGCGGAGCCGCTGTTCCTGCTGGCGGATTCGGCGATCATCGGGCACCTGGGAACCGCGCAGCTCGCCGGCGTGGGGATCTCCGCGACCGTGGTGCAGACGGTGGTCGGGCTGATGGTCTTTCTCGCTTACTCGACAACTCCCGCCGTGGCCCGGCATCTCGGCGGTGGCCGACTCAAACAGGCCCTCGAAGTCGGCCGTGACGGCCTGTGGACCGCTGCTGGTCTTGGCGTAGTTCTCGCCACCGCAGGCATCCTCGCTGGCGGGCCCCTGCTGCAAGCGCTCGGTGCGCGGGGCGAGGTGCTGGAGCACGCGACGTCGTACTTCGTATGGTCCATGCCGGGACTGCTGGCCATGCTCGTGGTACTGGCCGCGATGGGCGTGCTGCGCGGACTGCAGGACACGAAAACTCCGCTGATCATCGCGGGAATCGGCGCGGCGGTGAACGCCGGGCTGAACGTCGTGCTCGTCTACGGCGCGGATCTGGGCGTGGCCGGCGCGGCGATGGGCACGAGCATCACCCAGTGGGGCATGGCGATTGCCTATCTAGTGCTCCTGGGCAAACAGTTCCGCAGGGAGAACGTGCGGCTGACCACCGGCTGGCGCGGCGTGCGTGGCCATCTCACGGTCGGCTCCTGGCTCATGCTCCGCACCCTCTCACTGCGCGCGGCAATCCTCGCGACCGTCGTGGTCGCCACCGCCCAGGGCGCGGAGAATCTGGCGGCGTACCAACTGACCATGACGGTCTTCAACTTTTTAGCCTTCGCTCTCGACGCGCTCGCGATCGCCGCCCAAGCCCTGCTGGGTAAGGAGCTGGGCGCCCGCGACCTAGGCCAACAGGGCGAGCGGGAAGGCGTACGCCACCTTATGCATCGCCTCATCCGCTGGGGCCTGGGATTCGGCGTGGTCACGGGCTTGATCGTGGGCTTTGTGGGCCCGCATCTGGGGTTCCTGTTCACGCAGTCGGAGAGCGTGCAGTACTTGTTCGGGATCGCGTTGATTGTGGTCGCGGTGGGGCAGCCGCTCGCGGCGTACGTGTTCGTGCTCGACGGCGTGCTGATCGGCGCCGGCGACGCCCGCTACCTGGCGCTGGCCGGCCTGATCAACATCGTGGTCTACGCGCCGCTGCTGTGGGCGGTCATGCAGTTCGCTGGTGGGGGCACCGCGGGCATGGCCTGGCTGTGGATCGCGTACGCGGGCGGGTACATCGGCGCGCGGGCGCTCACGCTGGGTTGGCGGATTCGCAGCGACCGGTGGATGTACGCCATGGCCTGACCACATTCCGGTTTCGATCGACGACGACGCCGCTCGCCCCCTTCCCGGGGCGCCAACCGGGCGATTCGGCGGGCAAAACGAGTGGTGTGCGTCTCTATTTATGAGGGTGAATCGACTATCCTTAAGGCATGAACAAAGACGTTCCCAACACCAAGTCCGCATCCGTCAACGGCCCCGTCTTGGTGGGTATTGACGGTTCCGAAATCGCACTCCGCGCCCTGGACCGCGCCATTGAAGAAGCGCGTGTTCGTAACGTGGGCGTGCGCCTCATTGGAGCCTTCCCGGTGGTCGGTGTGGGAGATCCCGGCCTGGAGCGCCGCTTCCGCGAGGCAGTGACTGCCGAAAACGACCAGAACCTCAAAGCGGCTCAGGACCGCGTGGCGCAGGCCGACGTGAAAGTCGATACTGCCAGCGGCGAGGGCGATGCCGCCAAGGCCATCATCGAGGCCGCCAAGGATTGCAGCCTGGTGGTCATGGGTAAGCGCGGTAAAGGTGGCGCATTGCGTGGCCGCCTGGGTTCGGTGTCCGCAGCTGTAGCGGCTCACAGCCCCGTGCCCGTGATCGTTGTTCCGCCGCGCGAAGAGGATGACAGCTCCGATGTGGAGTCGGCTCGTGAGTCCGCCCACCACAAGGACGTCCACGTTTCTGAAGAGGAGTCCCAGGGCGGTACCCGGACCCCGGCTTCCGAGATGGACTTCACCGGATCGGTGGTGGTCGGCGTGGACGCTGCCGGTGAGAAGAACCCGGCCGTCGCGCAGGCCATCGAGTACGCCAAGGCCCACGGCTCCACCTTGAGCCTGGTCTCCGTGAACGGCGCCCTGTCCGGCACCCCGGACTGGTTCCAGGATCAGTACAACCAGACCTACTACTTCGACGAGTCCGTGCGGAAGCTCAACCAGATCGCCAAGGATATCGCGGAGCAGAACCCGGATCTGAAGGTCACTCGTCACGGGTTCCTGGGTCGTCCCGGTCGCGTGCTGGTGCAGGCCACCCGTACCGCGGATCTGGTGGTGGTTGGCTCGCGCGGCATCGGTGGCTTCACCGGTCTGCTGCTCGGTTCCGTGTCCCAGTCCGTGCTCGGTGCGGCTGCCGGACCCGTCATGGTGGTTCCCAGCGGCAAGTGAGCCCCAACAGCATCCATTCACTACACACAGAAACAGGTGCGAAACAGATGTCACAACGAATCGTGGCGGCATACGACGGCTCCGACTACAGCGAACGCGCATTGGACTGGGCCATCCAGGAAGCAGCAGCTCAGGAGATCCCGCTGAAGATCGTGGTCTCCACCGGTCGCCCCGTGGGTGTGGATCAGTCCCTGTACGGCCCCTTCCTGGATGCAGTGCAGGAAGAATCCGAGAAGCTCGCTCGTGCGGCCGTGGCCAAGGCCAAGGACGCCGGTGTGCAGGTGCAGGGCATCATCGAGCGCGGTGACGCCGCGGGTGTGATCGTGTACGAGGCCAAGGATTCTTCCCTGGTGGTCATGGGCAAGCGTGGCCGACATGGCGTGCGCGGCCGCGTCGGTTCGGTTTCGGCCGCGACCGCCTCGCACTCACCGGTTCCCGTGGTGATCCTGCCGGAGAGTTGGAACCCGGCTCAGCGTGAATCCCGCTCGGAGGACGAATCCTTCGAGGGCGCCGTGGTGGTTGGCGTGGACAAGCTCGGTGCCAAGAACAAGGCCGTGCACGTGGCCGCCGATTACGCTCGGGCCCACGGTCTCACCCTCGCCGTGGTCAGCGTGGTTCCGACCACCAGCTACCTGCCCATGAACTCCTCCGAGTTGGAGCGCGCGGTTCAGGAACAGCTGTTGGCTCCGGCCAAAGAGCTCACGGACCAGGTAGCGGCGGAACTCGGTGACAAGTACTCGGATCTGAACATCGTGACTCGCGTGCTCCAGGGCCGTCCGGCCGATGCTCTGGTGGATGCTTCCCGCACCGCTGACCTGCTGGTCATGGGTTCGCGCGGTTACGGCGGATTCCGCGGCCTGCTCATGGGCTCGGTCTCCCAATCCGTGCTGGCAGATACCGAGTCACCACTGATGATCGTGCCGAACCGCGAAAGCTAGGCAACCTAGCGCGGGGTAGTCTCCGTGCGACGTCGGCGTTCCGGCTCCACCGTGAGGCGGGGCGCCGATTTCATGCCCCGGGCTGATCCTTTGCGGGTTGCGCGGTGCCTACGCTGGGAGCAGTCGTACCCAAGGAGGCATCATGCTGACCCTGACGAGCTCGCGTTCCAGCAGCGTCTTTCGCTGGTTCGTGCTCTCCATCTTCGCGCTCCTCGCGGCGGTATCGCTGGTGGCCTGGTCCGCCGACGCCGCTCGCGCCGCCCAGGTGCCACCGCGCCCGGACTCCGGAGCGGTACTGGACCAGGCCGACATCCTCTCCGATACCGATGAGCAGCGGATCAACGAGAGGATCGGCCGCGGAAACGAACAGAACGAGTTCATCCGCGCGGCGGTGCTGACGGTGAACGGCGTTGACGGCGATTTCGAAGACTTCACCCGGCAAACCGCTCGCGAATGGGGCGTGGGGGAGGCCGGTCGGAACAACGGCGTGCTGATCGTCGCGGACATGGATGAGCGTGAACTGCGGATCGAGGTGGCCGACGGTGCCCGCGAGGTACTTTCGGACGCCACGGCGGAAGACATCATGGAAGACCAGCTGGAGCCCGGTTTCCGGGACGAGGAGTACGCCCAGGCCTTCACGGCGACCTTGGATTCGGTGTACGACCAATCCAACCCGGAGGCGGCGGCGCAGGCTGCCGCGGACCGCGAGCGGACGGGCAACATCGTCATGTGGGTGCTCCTCGGGATCGCGGGCCTGGTCGTGGCCGTGGTGGCTGGATCCATCGTGTGGTGGAGCAAGGACCAGAAGAAGGTTCGTGAGCAGGCCGACCGGGAGATCGAGCGGTATCAGTGTGAACACCCGGACGAGGAGATCTCGGACGAGGTGCGCAAGCGGTACTACAAGTACCGCTCGAACCACCGCAAACCGCCCAAGGACAGCAAGAAACCGCCCAAGGCCAAGGATCAAGATGGCGTGGAGCGGGATGTGCAGTACGCATCCACGTTCCAGAGCTGGCTGCCGCTCTACGTGATGTACCCGGCCATTTACAGCGGCACCAACCACTCCATTTCGTCGAGCGGCTCGTCCGGCTCGGCTGGCACATCGTTCGGAGGCGGCGGAGGATTCAGTGGCGGAGGCGCGTCCGGAAGCTTCTGACCGGGAACGCCAGTTCTAACGCGGACACCTGGGACATCTCGGGCAGAGCTTCGCACCTAAGCCGGACTCCCGTGACATCTGGGGCAGCGTTTCGCATGGTAGGCGGATCCCCCAGACATCTAGGGCAGAGCTTCGCGTCGAGGGCGTGCCTTGGTGACATCTGGGGCACCATTCCGCATGGCCGACATTATTGGCAGAGGTACGCAGCGTTTCCGGTCGAATCAATGCGTACCTCTGCCAAATTTGTCAGCGCACTAGGTGTAGGTGTCTTCGTGGCGATGGATCGGGCTGCGGATTGACTTGAGGGCCCTCCTTCGGTGCCGTCGCCCCGACCACTCGCAGCTGGGACCCCAGTGTTAACGCGTGAACATCATCCGCGGGCAGCGAGAGTTCTGAAGCGATTCGATCCACGTCAACCTGGCCGTGCTTCTCGGACGCGAAAACCTGCGGAAAGACCTTGGATTGCTCGAAGTGGTCCATGCCGTTGGGCTCTCCGGTTCGATAACCTAGTTGACCCAGCTTGTTGCACGTTGTGCGGTAGATCCAATCCGTCATCCGACCAGCTTTATGGACCGCGTAGGTCAACGCCATGGCCGATACCTTGAACGCGTTCTTGATCTTGAAAATGTCGTCGATCGTGGGGTTCCTCGGGAGGTACTCAGCGATACTGTCCCGGGGGATCAAGAACTCTGACGCAAACCTGTTGGCCTCGTCTTCTTGCTGGGATGTGGTTTCCACCTCACGATGCTTGTGAAGGACTAGGTGTCCGAGCTCGTGGGCAACGTCGAATCGAGTGCGCTCAGGAGTCTTTCGCCGAGCCAGGAACATATAGGGAACATCCCCGTGCCACAGGGAGTAGGCGTCGACGGATTCGGCAAGGGGTGGCAAACCGAATACGCGGATGCCATGGGATTCGCAGAGCTGAATCGAATTGGGTAGAGGTTTAGTTCCTAACCCCCATGCCTCACGGAGCATGATGGCGGCCAATTGAGGTGTCTCCTCACCGAGCTGAGGCACATCGATTTTGGGCAGCACGAAATGACCTGAGATCCAGTCATTGACCTCCATGCCGGAGGCGCCCGCAGCGATCGCGGCGTCTCGCTCACTCCGGGTCGTGGATCGGCCAGCTCGAAAATTCACGCCGTGGGATTCAACGCTGGGTGCACGGGAGCGTGAGAAGTAGTCACTTGGGAATTCGAGAGCGGAGGCTAGCGGTTCCGTTGTGGCGCGCGGGGCTCCCCGAGTTTCGTACTTGTGGATCGTGCGCTCGGTGACGTCCAAGATGTTAGCCAACTCGACCTTGGTCAACCCTCTTCGCATTCGAGCGAGCGTGATGCGGTCAGGACTCAGTAGCCCGTCAGGCGATGTTGAAGTCAACGTCACCCCCGCCAATGTCTGTGATGTTCGGTTCCAGCACCGTGTCATCTTGCAGCGGCGCGAGGATTACTCGGACGTCCCAGCCCGTGAATTGGCCGAGTTGCTTGTCGAACCCCGAAGGGCGCGAAAGTTCACGACGGATTTCTCCCTCGGCCCGGTGATAAAGCAAGACCCATGCTCCCGACGGCGGCTGTTCGCTTGAGCTGAGGGGCTGGTCGATCATGGATAGGTCGCCTAGTGCGAAAAGCACTTGTTGATTTCGGTCTACCGAGTCGGCTGTGGCTCGACCCTTTCTGCGAGCGGCCTGGGGGACTACAAGTGGGTCAGGGTCTCCGGTCGCATTATTGCCGCCAGCCACAGAGATCTGGTACTTCCCGGTCGGGTCAACGGCAATTGGTCGATTCTGAGGATCCGTATAAGTCCAGTCCCCATCTTCAGTCAGACGTTGGCGAAGCATTGCCACGGTATTGGTCCAGCGGTTGATGCCCGCAGCGATGATAGGGGCATATTTACTTGTATTGCCCGAGGCGTTCTCACCAGTTGCGATCGCTTCATCAATTTGCGCGACGCGGAGCCCCATACGCTCTAGGTACTCGGCGGCATTATCGGGATAAATAACAAGCGGCTGAGGAAGCGGTGCAAGCTGGCTCATGGTCGTCGGCCCTTCGGGATTGCTCGATGAAGTGCCTCAAATTATTGCACAAAACCGGAACGCCTATACGGCGGCTTCCAAGCGAACCAGACCCAACAATTCCTCGTGCACCGTGACATCCCCGGTGAGTTCGGGGTGGAAGCTGATGGCCAGGATATTGCTCTGCCGCACCGCGACCACGGACTCCTGATAGCGAGCCAGCACCTCTACACCGTCACCGACTCGAGTCACTGCGGGCGCGCGAATGAATGCCGCACGGACGACGCCGCTCGGGGCCAACGCGACGTCGGCATCCGAAGCGGCGCGGCCGGAAACAAGGTCGAACGCCCGTCCAAGGTGGCCAGTAACGGCATCAGTCACATCGACGTGACCTTCTGCGGTATCGCCCGTATCCGCGTGACTAGCTGAGTCGCCGGGGTGGGAGTCGAGGTGGTCGGGAGTCGTTGAAGGACCCATCCACTCCAACAGCACCTCCGCCGAGTCCACCTGCGAACCGAACGCGTTCCGAGCCACTGTCACATCCAGCACTCCCAGCGACTGTTGTCCCGGCGCCGGATCTTCGATCTGGGAGGCGAGCATGATGAGCCCCGCGCACGTACCCAGAACCGGCAACCCCGCCGCGATCACTTCCCGCAGCGGATCGAACAGCCCGAACGTCCGGCACAGTCGATCCGTGGTGGAGGACTCACCCCCGGGGAGGACGAGGGCGTCGATGACCGGAGCGCCGTCGTCCCCCACGAGATCGGAAGCGGACCGGACGCGGATCGCCCGAGCACCCAGCGACTCGAGCATCGCCAGGTGCTCGGCCACCCCGCCCTGGAGGGCGAGCACGCCGACGACCGGTTGGGTCACCAGCCGCGCTCCGCGAGGCGGTGCGGTGCGGCCAGGTCTGCCACGTTGATGCCGACCATGGCCTCGCCCAGGCCGCGAGAGGCTTCGGCGATGCGGGCGGGATCGTCGTAGTAGGCGGTCGCGGCCACGATGGCACGGGCACGCTCGGCCGGGTTGCCCGACTTGAAGATGCCCGAACCAACGAACACACCGTCCGCGCCCAGCTGCATCATCATCGCGGCATCTGCGGGCGTGGCAATGCCACCTGCGGTGAACAACACCACGGGCAGCTTGCCGGTGCGAGCCACCTCGACGACCAGTTCATACGGGGCGGACAGTTCCTTGGCCTTGACGTAGAGGGCGTCCGGGGAGACGGTGTAGAGGCCCTGCAGTTCGGCGATCTGCGAGCGGATGGTGCGGATGTGGCGGGTAGCCTCGGAGACGTCGCCGGTGCCGGCCTCGCCCTTGGAGCGAATCATGGCCGCGCCCTCGGTGATGCGGCGCAGCGCCTCGCCCAGGTTGGTCGCACCACACACGAACGGCACGGTGAAGCGGTGCTTGTCGATGTGATTGACGAAGTCAGCGGGGGAGAGCACCTCGGACTCGTCGATGTAGTCCACCTTCAGGTGCTCCAGAACCTGCGCCTCCACGAAGTGGCCGATGCGCGCCTTGGCCATCACCGGAATGGATACGGTATCGATGATTTGCTCGATCAGGTCCGGGTCGCTCATGCGGGCCACGCCACCCTGGGCGCGGATATCCGCGGGCACGCGTTCGAGCGCCATCACGGCAACGGCGCCAGAATCTTCGGCGATTTTAGCCTGCTCGGCGGTGACCACGTCCATGATCACGCCACCCTTGAGCATGTCGGCCAGCCCGCTCTTGACCAGCTTGGATCCGGTCACGGGTGTCTTGTTTTCAGCAGGAGAATGCACGGTTTGAGTCATGCTGACCATGCTGCGCGCGAAAGTGGCCCGGTAACAGATCCATAATTGAGTAATTCCAGTAGTCCACTTTGGAGGAACACATGCGGCATGCGCGTGCGGTGGATGTGCCGTTGTCTGTGGATCGGTCTTCGGGCGTCTCGCTCGGCGAGCAGCTCGTCGGTCAGGTACGTGACCTAGTAGCGCGCGGCGTCTTGTGCGCGGGTGATCCGTTGCCATCGTCGCGGGTGCTTGCAGAGCGATTGGGGATTTCGCGCGGCACGGTGGTCACGGCGTGGGACGTTCTCGCGGGGGAGGGGTACCTCACCGCCGACCGCGGAGCCACGCGCATTGCCCCGGACGTTCGCGTGGTCCCCGCGGCGAGCGAACTCCCCATTTCGACGACGCAGCCCCGCTCCTCCCGCACGCGGCGTAACGTTCCAGACACGGGGCAGATCGACCTGCGACCCGGCAAAGCGGTCATCGCGGAACTGGACACCCCGGCCTGGCGGGGTGCGTGGCGTGACGCCGCGAGTGCCGCTGCGGGAGCCGTGCCGTTGCGGCAGCACCTGGCCGAATACCTGCGATTGAACCGAGGGGTGGTGAGAGAACCGGACGACATTGTCATCACTGCGGGCGCCCGTGACGGTCTGCAGCTGGTGCTGCGAGTCCTGGGCGCACTGCGCGGACGCCGCCTACGCGTGGCCGTGGAAGACCCCGGCTACTCCGCACTGCGCCGGGTCGTGGAAGCCACCGGGCACATTGCGATACCGATTCCGGTGGACGAGTTCGGCCTGAACCCCGCCAGCTTGCCCACCGGCGAGTGGGCGGGAACCGGAACGTGGGATGTGGCCGAAACTCCGGATGCGGTGGTTGTGACGCCCGGACACCAATACCCGTTGGGCGGCACCATGCCCGTGAGTCGCAGGCTGGAACTGCTGCGGTGGGCGCGGCAACACAGAGCCGTAGTTATCGAGGACGACTACGACTCCGAGCTGCGCTACACCGGCCAACCCCTGCCCGCGCTCGCCGCCCTGGATACCAATCGGGACACCGTGGTCACCCTGGGCAGCTTCACCAAGGTGCTGGGCAACGGTGTGGGCGTGGGACACCTCGTGGCACCCGATGACCTGCTTCCGGGGCTGCACACCCTGCGTGCCGAGCTGGGATCACCAGTCTCCGCGGTGGCTCAGCGAGCGATCGCTCGGTTCATGGATTCGGGTCACTTGCAGCGCCACACCGCTCGGATGCGCCGCGCCTATCGCCGACGTCGCTCGCTCATCGCTCACGCGCTCGCGGACCTGCCCGGTGTGGCCGTGGTGTCCATGGCCGGTGGGTCGCACGCTGTGATCGAGGTGCCGGACGAGGCTGCGGCGGTCGCGGGGGCGGCCCAACGCGGAGTCCTGGTGAGCGGGCTGGGAGAGTACTGGGCGGCGTCGACGTCCCGAGCTGAAACGCGCACGATGATGTCCGCCAGAGATGCGGCGGAAGCGGTACGGGCGGAACCGCGCGCAGACCCGCGCGAGGGGCTGGTACTGGGTCTGACGGCGTCGGACGCCGAACTAGAGAAAGGAATGCGAGTACTGCGGGACGTACTCAAGCCGCACCCGAGGAAACATCGGGCCCAGCACGGGCGCCAGTGAACACCAAGTTCTGTTCCCGGACGGCCCGTAGTTGTCTCCACTAGACTGGCCCGGTCCCACCCCGCCAATGAGGAGTATTTCGCGTGTCTCAGCAGATCCCGTCCCCCCGAGGCGGAGCATCCGGCGGCCATCGCAACGGAACGGATGTGCGGCACGATCTGTGGGTGCCCACGCTGGTTCGGGCCCTGGCCGCGCTGGTGTTCGGCGCGGTCACGATCTTCTGGCAGGAACCCACCGAGAACGCCGCACCGTGGGCCCTGGGCCTATTCCTGGTCGGCACGGGTGGCGCGTGGCTGTTTCTGCACTTCCGCATGAAGGGCCGTGAGGACGTCGACCTCGGCTCCTTGGCCAACATCCCCCAGCTCGCGGGAATCCTCTACATTCTGGGCGGCGCGCTTGTCGCGATCATGGCACCGCAGAACTGGCTGTTCGTGCTGCTGGCCACCATGGTGCTCGGCCTCTGCGGCATTCTGGAACTCGCGCTGGGCCTGCGATTCCGCCAGAGTTTCCCGCTCGGCAGGGATTGGACCCTCAGTGGTCTGGTGACCGTGGGCGCGGGTATGGGCATGATGCTCGTGGAGACCCTGGGTGCCAAGGCGGAGCTGGGCGTTGTGGGTGGTGCGGCCATCATCATTGGCGTTACTCAGTTCATTGCGGCCTTGAGCTTGCGGCACGATGCGCTTGCAGCGGACCGCGCCGGCTCCCCTGATAGTGGCCGGATAAACGGCGTAGACTGATCAGTCGGTCTCAACAATTTTTCGCAAGTTTCCGTAGGAGGATTCACGTGGCCCAGCGCACCGAGCACAACGGCCGTCGCAAGACTGATATCAAGGGCCCCCTTGTCATCTCAGCCGTGCTGGCAGTCGTCGCCTTCGTGGTGGTCTCGGTAGCAGCCGCGGGCGGCACCGACAACGCCGCACGAGTGGGGCTGGGCCTGATCGCCGCCGGCATCGCATTCATCGCGTCCGTGGTCGTGTGCTCCACGCTCATGCTTCTGGAGAAGCCCAACGACCCCGAACTCGGTCAGGGCACCGGCGTGAACCGTTCCTCGGCCAAACTGTTCGCGGAGAACAAGGCCCGCCGTCAGGCCGAGCAGGCGCGTGGCGAGGGTTCGGGGACCGCGTCACCCCGCGAGACTTCCGGTGCCGCCGACTCCAAGAGCAACGGCGAACCCCAGTACGGTCAGCGCGTACGCCCCGACACCAAGGGCGAGGAACCGGGCTCGAGCGCTCGCTGATCAGCAATTCAGCAACGAAGAACGCCCTGGACTGTGAATCACAGTCCAGGGCGTTCATTCATGCTCTACCGACGAGCAGCATTTACCGCCCGAAGCGCTTCAACCGCAGAGAGTTCAGCACCACGAACACGGAGCTGAAGGCCATGGCACCGCCGGCGATCATGGGGTTCAAGAAGCCCAGTGCGGCCACCGGGATGGCCACCACGTTGTAGGCGAAGGCCCAGAACAGGTTGGACTTGATGGTCCCCAGGGTCTTCTGTGACAGCTTGATCGCGGTGGGGATGGCGGTCAGTTCGCTGCGGACCACGGTGATGTCCGAGGCCTGCATGGCTGCGTCCGTACCGGAGCCCATGGCGATGCCCAGATCGGCTTGGGTGAGGGCGGGAGCATCATTGACGCCGTCGCCCACCATGGCCACCACGCGACCCTGCTTCTGCAGGTCGGTCACGGCCTGAACCTTGCCGTCCGGGGTGACATCCGCGATGACATCCTCCGGGGCGATGCCCACCTGTTCCGCCACGGAACGTGCCACGGCGGAGTGGTCACCGGTCAGCAAGACCGGGCGCAGACCCAGTTCCTTGAGCTGTGCAATTGCCTGAGCGGACTCTTCTTTGATGGTGTCCTGCAGGTCGATCAGGCCGGCCAGGTTGCCGTCCACGGCCACCAGGATGGTGGTGAAACCGTCCGCGCGTGCGTGCTCGAGGGCCTCACGATCGGTCTCCGACAGGCGCACACCGTTCTTGGCCAGCCACTGTTCGCGCCCCACCACCACGGAGCGAGATTGCATGCCGTCAGCGACATACGCCTTCACGCCACCCCCGGGCGCGGACTCGAAACGAGCCACCTGGAAGCGCTGCGACGAGGCATCCGCAATGGCCCGAGCGATCGGGTGCTCCGAGTAGTCCTCCACCGCCGCGGCGAAGTCCAGAACCTGGTCCTTGGACCACTGGGACACCGAGTTCACGGCCGTCACGGCCAGCTCACCGCGGGTCACGGTGCCGGTCTTGTCCAGCAGGATGGTGTCCACGTTGCGGGAGTCCTCGAGTACCTCGGCAGACGTGATGAGGATGCCCATCTGAGCGCCACGACCCGTACCGGTCAGCAGGGCGGTGGGAGTTGCCAGACCAAGCGCACACGGGCACGCGATCACCAACACGGAGACCGCAGCCACGAAGGCCTGATCCACGTTGCCGGTCACGAGCAGCCAGAACACCAGGGTCAGCAGGGCAATGCCGATGACCACGGGGACGAACACGGACGAGATCTTGTCTGCCAGGCGCGCCACGGGGGCCTTGGTCGCCTGCGCGCGAGCGACGGTACGACCCATGGATGCGAGCACGGTATCGGATCCCACGCGGGTTGCTTCCGCGACCAGGCGCCCGGTGGTGTTCACGGTGGCGCCGGTCAGCTCGTCACCCGTACTGACCTCCACGGGCATGGATTCACCGGTCAGCATGGACGCGTCCACGGCGGATTCGCCGGAGATCACCACGGAGTCCGTGGCGATTTTCTCGCCCGGGCGAACCACGAAGCGATCGCCCACCTTCAGCTGGTCCACGGGGACGGAGCGTTCGGTTCCGTCCTCGTTGAGCACGGTCGCCTGTTGGGCGCCCAGGTTCAGTAGCGCCTTGAGCGCCTCACCGGAGCGAGCCTTCGCGCGGGCCTCGAGCCAGCGGCCAAGCAACAGGAACGTGGTGATGATGGCCGCGGATTCGAAGTACAGCTGGTGGCTGGACATGTCCATGGCCTGACCGGGGTGCGCGTGCGCGGTCATCCCCGGGTCCACGAGCAAGTGCCACAGCGAGAACAGATAGGCGGCGGCCACACCCATCGACACCAGGGTGTCCATGGTGGAGGAGAAATGCCGTGCGTTGATGGCAGTGGCCTTGTGGAACGGCCACGCACTCCACGTCACGACCGGCAGCGTCAACGCGGCGGCCACCCAGCCCCAGTGCGGGAACTGCGCACCCGGAATCATCGAAATGATGAACACTGGAACGGAGAAGATCGCGGCCACGATCAGCCGGGTGCCCAGGTCCCGGCGGCGCTTGTCCGCGGGGGACATATCGGCGGCCGGGTCTGTGGAATCGGTGCTGCGTTCCAGCTCCCGTTCTACGGGGGCCGACGACGCCGCTCGCTCACCTTCCGCGGCGGGCGTCCCGGAAGCCTCGGAGGCACCGGATGTTCCGGAGTGCGTGGCGGTCGTTGAACCCGCCTGTGCAGTTCGCTCGCCGCGGCTGGAACTGGAGGCAGCGGCGTCGTCGTCCGCATGGTCCGCATGACGAGACTCGTCGCGACTCGATGCGGGTGCGGCGGCCCCGCCCGTGATTTCCGCGCCGTAACCGGCCTTCTTGATCGTCTCTACAATTTGGTCGTCCGAAACGCTCTCCGGAACCTTGACGGACGCGGACTCGAGGGCCAGGTTGACCGCGGGATCCACGCCGTCGATCTTGCGCAGCTTGCGCTCGATGCGGCCCACGCACGAGGCGCAGGTCATCCCGCTGATCTGGAGGTCCAGATCACGCAGCGGTCCGTGGACCTGGGTGTCCGTGACGGGGGATTGAGTGGATTGATTAGACAACTGTGTAACCGGCTTCTTCGACGGCCGCGGCGATCTCCTCGGAGCTCAGCTCGCGGGTGCTTTCAATGGTCACGGGCGATTCGCCGCCGGCGTTGAGGTCCACGGAGACGGACTGCACGCCGTCGACCTCGGCGAGCTCTTCCTTGACGGAGGAAACGCAGTGGCCGCAGGTCATGCCGGAGACGGTGACGGTGGTGTTCATGGGGAGACTCCTTAGTCCTAGGGGGTTGGGTTAGCTCTTGACCAGGCGGGCGATGGCGGCGTTGGCCTCCGCGAGCTTGGTGTCCATCTCGGTCGTATCACCGGTGTCATGGGCGTGCTCCACCGCGTGGCGCACACAGTGACCCAGGTGTTCCTCCATGAGCCCCAGGCTCACTGACTTGAGGGCGGACTGGATGGCAGATATTTGGGTGAGCACGTCAATGCAGTAGGTATCCTCATCGATCATGCGCTGGATACCGCGCACCTGACCCTCGATACGCTTGAGGCGCCTGCTGTACGCGGCCTTGTCCTGGGTGTAACCGTGAGTGACTGATTGTTCGGTGCTCATGGCTTCAACATATACCCCACGGGGGTATAAATCAACATCTGAAAGAGCCCGCCCCGCAGTGCGCGGGACGGGCTCCGGATGATCCACGCTTTACTGCTGCGGATGAGCCACGAAAGTGTGTCTCGGGGCCTCACTCCGACCGAGGCGCAGTGCTGCGAGTTCTGGCAACGACAAAGGTCATGGGGGCCATGATCAGCAAGGGCAGAATTAGAACCACGACGCTCAGGAGACCGAAGGTCGACACATCAAGGGCGGGGATCGCCCATCCCAACAGGCCCAGATTCGAACCGAGGATGGCCGGAACGCTCGCCACGGTCCCGATCAGCCACGCCACCACCCCCGTGATCGCGGCTTCGACCAAGGCCATTCGGAGCAACAGCCGACGGGTGGCACCCACCCGGTGCAGCATGGCGAACTCTCCGCGGCGCCGAGACGTAATCATGAGGAGAGTGTTGGCTGCGGCGATGACGAAAAAGCTCAGCAGCGTGAGAAGAAGAACTTGTGACAGGCGTTGTGCGCCGCTCTCGTCAGGCGCATGTGCTGCATACTCGGCGGGTGTGAGCGCGCCGGTGTCCGCGGCGACCGCCGTCTCATCACCCTGACTTGCGCGCAACAAAACCGCATCGCTGTCTGGTGCGAGGTTCCGAGAGTCAACCGTCGCTGGCCCAATAATGTAGTCACCGAAACCGAGACCGCGATCGAATACCGCCACGACTGTCGCCGTGGTGTCTACTTCTCCGTACCGGATCCCCACCTCGGATCCGATGCCACCGGTCTCCAAGGTTGCGTCCTGGCTGATGGCCATGGTGTCCGGCTGATCGAGATCGGCCAGGGTCCCGGATGTAACCCCCGGGTCACTGAGTTCACTGGTCAGGTGCACCGTTGTAGGCTCCCATGTCAAGGACTCCAGGATGGGTGGTTCGTCCTGGTCAACCTTGACGTGAGCGGGTACGGGCCTGATGGACGACACCGCCGTCACGCCCGGGGTTCGGCTGAATGCAGTCGGATCCGCTTCACCGGGAAGGATCAGGGTTCCGTCAAGTCCTTCCACCAGCTGTCTTTCCGCCGCGCGCTCGACGGTGAGATTCAACGACGTCTGGACCGTTCCCGCGGCTAACACCAAGGCCAAAGGCAGCATGGCGCTGGTCAACCGCCGGGAGAATCCTTTGGTGTTGGCCACGGCAAGTTGCGTGGCGGGGGTGTTTCCGGTTGGTAATCGTCCGAAACTCCAACTCACTAGCGCGGGACCGGCCAGGGCCGCGGCTCCCACCAGGAGAAACGCCGATGTTGCCGCGCTGGCCCCACCGAGTGTGCCCGAGACGAACAAGGGGCTGAGCGCGGATCCGAGACCCACCACGGCCATGACGACCGCAGCGATCCCACGCCATCTGCCGAGCGCGCGGGATTCGGCACCGCCCTGTTTGACGGCTTGGGACGGCTGAGAGGCCAGGATCTTCCTGGTGGCGAGTGCGGCGGCAAGTCCCGCGGCGGGAACCATGGTGATCAGAGCTCCTGCCACGGGTAACACCCCGAACGCCAGGCCACCTCCGGCCGGCAACAAACCGGAAGCTGTGAGAAGTGGTTGCAGGAAAACGGACCCGGTCATGCCGAGAACGGCCCCCACCGGAATGGCAATCAATGCCACCACCAGGACCTCCGCGGCCACGATTTCTCTGACCTGGCGCCGGGTGGCACCGACCGCTCGAAGTAACGAGAAATCCCGTTGCCGTCCGCGAAGGGCAAGCCCTACCGTCGATGTCACCACGAGTATTGCGGCCAGCAACACCGTGCCACCGAAGGAACCGGCCAAGGCCGTCAACATTCCGGTCTCATCCTGCCCGGTGAGCCCGGTTTGAATTAGTACGCCTGAGATAGCGACCAGGGCCGCCGCCAGGGCAATCGCAACGGTGGTGCCAACCATGGCGCCACGATGCGCCCAGACACCAGTCAGTATGAGCTGTCGCATGATGCTCACGCCCCCAATGCCAATACTCGTGCGCTGACTTTTTCGACGGTGGGCGCGTCCAAGGCACCAACCACCAGGCCATCGGCCAGGAAGAGCACGCGGTCGGTGACCGCAGCCACCCGTGGATCGTGGGTCACGATCACCACGGTTTGGCGCAGCTGGGTGGCCGTGCGGCGGAACGTGTCCAGGATGTCGTGTGCTGTCCGTGAGTCGAGGGCGCCGGTGGGCTCATCGGCGTAGACCACCGTGGGACGAGTGGCCAGCGCGCGGGCAATGGCAACGCGTTGGGCCTGCCCGCCCGACAACTCTCCGGGCCGGCGGGATTCGAGCCCACTCAAGCCCACGGCATCCATCAACTCGTCCCGCCAAACGGGATCGAGCGTGCGTCCACCAAGAACCAATGGGAGGGCGATGTTCGCGGCGACGTCCAGATGGCCGATCAAGTTGTAGTCCTGAAAAACGAAACCGATGTGATCGCGCCTGAAACGGGTGAGCGAATCCGCGGACATGTTGCTGATGTCATGGTGGCCGATGGTGATTCGCCCACGGCTCGGCGATTCCAAGCCGGCTGCGCACTGCAACAGCGTGGACTTAGCGGAACCGGAAGGGCCCATGATCGCGGTGAATGATCCGGGGGCCAGAGTGAACGAGACCCCACGCAGTGCCCAGACCTTCACCGGACCCGTGGGGTAGAACTTGTGAATGTCGGTGATTTGTACTGCGGCCCGCGTTTCGACACGGGTTTCTGGGAATGTCCTCATGCCCTCAACGCTAGGGATCGGACGGTCAGCGGGACTAGCTGCTCGAGACCCCATGTGGAACTTGCATCGTTCGATGCAATCGACGGTCCCAACGTTCTGTTGACCACGGGGCATCGGGTCAGCCGGGGATCTCGACCACCCGGTTGCGGTAGGCCCATACGGCTGCCTGGAGCCTGGATTGCACGCCCAATTTGGGCATCATCCGAGCAAGATGTGACTTCACCGTGGAGACCTCGAGGAATAACTCCCCGGCAATGTCCTCGTTGGAGAGTCCTTGTGCGAGAAGCAGCAGGATGTCGAGTTCTCGAGGAGTGAGAATGTCGGGCACTCGCCCCGAGGCAATGGGTCCGGAACCTCGCCGCACCACCACCTCGCGCAACACTCGTCTGGTCAGCGACTGGTCAATGGTTCCCTCGCCCGCGGCGACCGCCCGCAGACCGGCCATCAGATCTTCCGGTTCTGCGTCTTTCAGCATGAACCCGGAGGCACCCGCTTCCAACGCTCCGAACAGATATTCATCCACGTCGAAGGTTGTCAGTATCAGAACCGGGATCGGTTCGGAGACCTCTGGCCCGCACAGTCTCAGAGTTGCTGCGATACCGTCCAGTCCCGGCATCCGGATGTCCATGCAGACCACGTCCGGTCGAAGTTGCTGTGCCACCGTCACGGCTGCCAACCCGTCACTGACCGCCGCGACCACGTCGAAATCCGGTTCGGCCGCCAGCAATGTCACCAATCCGGCGCGCACCATGGCTTGGTCGTCGGCGACCACCACCCGGATCATGCTGCCTCCTGCGTCGCAGCATCCTGGCGGGGGACGCGTAAGCGGACGCTCCACCCACCGGAGGCTGTGGGTCCGTAGTCCAGCCGTGAGCTGGTCAGGTCGGCACGCTCGCGCATGCCCACCAGGCCGAAGCCGACGGCGCTATCCAGTTCAGTTCCGCGCTCGCCAGGGCTGTTGGTGACTTCCACGGTGAGTTGCGAGGGGTCCGTGTCGTCGATGATCACGGTGCATTGAGTACCCGGTGCGTGCCGAGCCGCATTGGCAAGTGATTCCTGGACCATCCTGTAAGCCGCCAATTGGGCGAGGGGCCCGATTCCTGCACCGAGTTCATCGCCCCTGTTGAGCACGTCGGTCGAGACGTCGATCCCGGCGGACCGGACATCGTGGACCAGTTCACCAATATTTGCCAGTGACCCCGGGCGCATGCTTGCAGCGGACGGTTCCGCCACTGGCCCCTCGTCCCGGAGGAGACCTACGAGTGAGCGCAGATCTTTGAGAACCCCGGTGCACTCTTGTCGCACCTGATGAACCGCGCGTTTGGCAGCGGCGGGGTCTGTGTCGATTTGCGTGCCGATCGCGGCCGTCATCACCGCTATACCGGACAGGTGGTGCGCTGCGATGTCGTGCAGTTCCCGAGCCATGGCGGTGCGCTCGTGAGCTACCGCCGCCTGAATCCGAGCCTCCAGCTCACCGGCGCGGGCACGAAGTTGTTCTTGCTGCGCGGCGGCTAATTCGTGTCGACCCCTGAGCCACAGCCCGATTGCCAGCGGTAAGCCCACCACACCCAGGCCCTGGACCAACCCGCTTCCGGCGGGTTCACCGGAGAGCAGGGTGCCGACCCCCACCAGTACGGCAGCGGCCAACGGGGCCGGCCACGCGCCCCCATACTCAGCCCGGAGACCCCAGGAGAAGGCCGCCACGACGACCGCCACCGACAGCACACCCACCGAATCTCCCAGGCCGACGACGCCGCCGACGAGGGTCATTGCGGCGGTGGCCACGAGTATTGCGGAAGGGTGCGTGCTGCGCCATGCAAGGGCAATTGCCTGAATCGTGAGGAGCGCCAGGCCGGCCCACCATGCAAGATGATTCGGCCCGGGAGAATCGAAAGCGGCCTCGGGATCGACATTCATGAGAAGGGGCGCACTCCACAGTCCGAGCACACCCAACACCCAGGAACCCAGCGGAGTCAGCCATCGCCGACGCGACTTCGTCATTGTCGACACATCGTCAATCTACTCTCGTAGTTTGTGAACTGACCTGCCCTTGTGCGCCCGGCGGCTGAGTCCGTCCCGCGAGTATGAAATTCTTGACCCATGGCTTCATGGATCGAGGATTACGCGCTGCTGTCCAACATGCGCAGCGGCCCGTTGGTGTCCCGTACGGGTTCCGTCGACTGGTGGTGCGCCCCCCGCTTTGATTCCCCGGCGATGTTCGCATCCCTATTGGGCACGCCGGACAACGGTCGATGGCTGCTGGCCCCGGCGTGTGCGGTGGACGATGACGGCGAGGTGGACCTCGACCGCCCGGGCGTCACGGCCGTCGAGCGTTTCTATGCGGAGAACACCTTTGTGTTGCACACCGTGTGGACCACGGAGACCGGAACCGTGCGCGTCACGGACTTCATGCCTCTCTCCTCGCGCACCGCGCTGATCCGCCGGGTCGAAGGCCTGACCGGTGAGGTGGAGATCTTCCAGGACGTTCGCCTGCGCTTCAACTTCGGTGCGTCGGTGCCGTGGCTGAGCCGTTTCGACGTGGAGGAGAGCGACGAATCCGGTGAGCACACGGAAGGTGTCCTGGTGGGCATGGCCGGACCGGACGCCGTCGTCTTCCGTGGCGACCCGCTGCCCGAAGCGGACGAGGACCGTTCCAGGCGGCGGCACGCCGGTACGTTCACCGTGGCCGCCGGCCAGACCAAGGACTTCTCGCTGACTTGGTTCCCGTCCCACAGCACGCCGCCGGAAGCCCTGGATGTCAACGAAACCCTCACCGCCACCCTGAACCTGTGGCAGGAATGGTCCGCGCTCTACGACCCCGCGGCCACCGAGGCCAAGCTCGCCGAACGGGAACAGACCAAGCGCGCCCCCACGGACGCAGAACGCGCCGCGGAACTGACCGTCACCCAGGACGCGCGCGAGGACATCATCCGCCGCAGCCTGTTGGTGGTGCGCGGCCTGATGCACCAGGCCACCGGCGGCCTGATCGCCGCGGACACCACGTCGCTGCCCGAGGTGCTGGGCGGTGACCGCACGTGGGATCACCGCTTGTCGTGGCCCCGTGACGCCGCGCTTGCGCTCGAAATCATGCTTGACCACGGCCACGATCGAGAGGCAGCCCAGCTACGCAACTGGTTGCTGCGCGCCGTCGCCGGGGACGTGGACCACCCCTCCAACGTCTATGGACTCGATGGTTCCGTGGTGGGCCGCGAACGGCTCGTTGACCTGCCCGGTTACGAGCGCGCTCGGCCGGTGCGCGAGGGCAACACCGCCGGTTCGCAGTACCAGGCGGACGTCGCCGGTCACGTGCTGGTGGTCTTCGAACGCCTCCGACGCCGCGGGGTCCAGGAGGATCACCTGTCCTGGCCGTTGCAGCAGGGTCTGTTGCGCGCCGTGGTGGCCAATTACGAGGACAAGGACCAGGGCGTGTGGGAGATGCGCGGCGAGCCGCAGCACTACACCTACACGCGAGTGATGATGTGGGCGGCGCTGCAGGCCGGTGTGGACGCCGTGCGGATTCACGGCCTGCCCGGTGACGTGGAGACCTGGGAGGAACACCGCGATCAGCTGGCCCACGAGATCTGGACCAACGGCTATGACCCGGAGGTCGGCTCGTTCGTGCAGTACTACGGTTCCACCGCGGTGGACGCGTCGCTGTTGCAGCTGCCCAAGGTCGGTTTCGTCGCATATGACGATGAGCGCATGTTGGGCACCGTGGCCCGGATCCAGAAGGAACTCACAGACCGTTCCGGCCTGCTGCACCGCTACCGCAACCTGCCGCAGCTCACGGACCTGGACGATGTCGAGGCGTTCGCGTCCTCGATCGGTCAGGACGGTTTCGCGGGTCAGGCGGCGCCCTCGATCTCGGCAACGCTGCAGCTCGCGGACCAGCTGGCCCGCTGTGATCGCGTGGAGGAGGCCGTGAAACTCTTGGATACCGTGCTCGGAGCCGCCAACGAACTGGGACTGCTACCCACCACGTTCTCGACCTCGGAACGCCGTGCCACGGGCAACTTCCCTCAGTCCGAGGCGCACCTGAATCTGATCCGCGTGCTCGACACCCTGGAGGTCATGCAGGGCAGGAGTTCCGCGCAATCGTGAGTGGATCTTCTGCAATGGCTGCGGACTCGGAGTCGGTCATCCCGTGGCGATCTTCGCCCGCCGTGCGCGTGGGATTGTCCCTGGGTATCGCCACGGGTCTGTACGGCATCTCTTTCGGTGCGCTCTCGATCGCCGCGGGACTCACGTTCTGGCAGACCCAGGCGCTGTCCGCGTTGATGTTCACGGGTGGGTCGCAGTTCGCGTTCATCGGTGTGCTCTCCGGCGGCGGTGGGGGAGCGGCCGCATTGGGCGCGGCCTCGCTGCTGGGCGTGCGCAACACCGTGTACGGCATGACCATGAACGCGCTGCTGCGCCCGCAGGCCTGGCGCAAGCTGATCGCCGCCCAGGTCACCATCGACGAGTCCAATGCCGCGGCCTCCGCGCAGCCCACCTTCTTGGAGCGCAAGCGCGGCTTCTGGGTGGCCGGCGTGAGTGTTTTCCTGTTGTGGAATCTGTTCACCGCGGTCGGTGCACTGCTGGGTGACGCTGTGGGTGACCCCGGTCAGTGGGGTCTCGACGGTGCCGCCGTGGCCGCCTTCCTGGGTCTGCTCTGGCCGCGCTTGCGCGAACGCGAACCACTGGCCATCGCCGTGGTGTGCGGGGTGGTCACCGCCCTCTGCATCCCACTGGTCCCCTCGGGCATCCCGGTGCTGGTCGCTGCGGTGGTTGCACTGACCTGGGGCCTGCTCGGTGCGCGTGCCACTCGGAAGCGAGCACGCTCATGAGCATGTGGTTCTGGGTGCTCACCGCCGCCGCCATCGCGTACGTCACCAAGCTCGTGGGGTACTTGGTTCCCGACGCCGTTCTGGACCACCCGCTCGTCCCTCGCCTGGCCGGGCTGGTCACCGCGGGTCTGCTCGCGTCACTCGTGGTGATGAACACCTTTGCCAGCGGAACCGCACTGGTCCTCGACGCCCGCGTGGGGGCGTTGATCGTGGCCGGGGTAGCCCTATGGTTGCGCGCCCCGTTCCTCGCGGTGGTGATCCTTGGAGCCCTGACCGCGGCACTGTTGCGGTGGGCAGGTTGGGCGGCGTGAGCGTCGGCGAGAATTGAGCACCTCGAGATCTGAGCCACTTTGAGGCCAGTACATAGATCACAGACACTCTTAAGCCACTGGCGCGGACGATCTATGGCTTGGGCGTGACTCAGAATTGGGCACTGGCGTGAAAATGCCTCCCGCCAGACCGTGCGGGTGCATTTCCCGCCCCTGAGACTGCATGGGGTTCGGTTCGTGGATTTCGATGGACCGCAGGCAGTCAGATCGGGTCTGCAAGAAACGAGGCGTGAGGTTGAGCGGGGCGGGGCTGACCGAGTACGCGTAAGCGGCGGCGTCGGCACCTGAAAATTGACCGCGGAAGGCGACTAATATGTTACTTTTCGTCATTCTGTGATCCTGACTACTCATTGCCCCCTAAGGCGCGATAGCGTTGGGAGACCAGCCATGCAGGGCCCGGATCACCTCGGCTGGTGGCCGAGGGAATGCCTCGGTATCTCAGCCGGGCCAAGATCCTGGAGGTGCTGCGATGACCAGCAACATCACCGTTTTGACCAATCCCCGCGAATTGGCGGATGCGTCTGTAGACCTGGTGCGCCAGTGGCTCGACCGGGCGCAGGACAACAAAAAACGTAGTTCTCAGAAGAACCCCGCTGAGGATCGTCTCTCCACCGTGCTCCAGGATCCGCACGGTTTGGAGTTCACCGTTGGCTTCGTGGACCGTGTGATCCGCACGGAAGACACTAAGGCTGCGGCCAAGGCGCTGCAGGACATTGCCAAGCTGACCCCGGAATCCATGTCCGCTGTGGACCGTGCCCAGATCAAGGCCGGTACCGCGCTCTCGGACAAGCTCTCGTCCATCGTGGTTCCGGCAGCGCGTACCCGCCTCCGT
This sequence comes from Kocuria sp. WRN011, assembly GCF_002295155.1. Classification (NCBI taxonomy): domain Bacteria; kingdom Bacillati; phylum Actinomycetota; class Actinomycetes; order Micrococcales; family Micrococcaceae; genus Kocuria; species Kocuria sp. WRN011. Next base: position 36,247 of record NZ_NSGI01000011.1, on the reverse strand, counting down.
CAGATGGTGGGCCACATGGTGGTGGATGCCCGTCCGGGGCCCTTCGGCAAGTCCGTGAAGGCCATGAAGGAAAAGGGCCACCGCCTCAACATCAACCTCTTGGGCGAGGAGGTGCTCGGCGAGCACGAGGCCAAGAAGCACCTCAATGACGCCAAGGAACTTCTGCACCGCCCGGACGTGGACTACGTCTCGTTGAAGGTGTCCTCCGTGGTGCCGCAGCTGTCCCACTGGGGTTTCGACCGCACCGCGGACCGCGTGGTCGAGCGCTTGCTGCCGCTGTACGAGGCCGCCGCGTCCAAGGAGACCGGCACCATGTTCATCAACCTGGACATGGAGATCTACTCGGACCTGGAATTGACCATGGAGGTCTTCCAGCGTCTGCTCAACAAGCCCCAGTTGAAGAATCTGGAAGCCGGCATCGTGGTGCAGGCTTACCTCCCGGACGCCCTGGGTGCCGTGAAGCGGCTCTCCGAGTGGTCCGCCGAGCGCGTGGCCGATGGTGGCGCGGAGATCAAGGTTCGCCTGGTCAAGGGCGCCAACCTGGCCCTGGAGCGCGTGGACGCGGAGATGCACGGTTGGCCCATCGCCACCATGCCGTCCAAGCAGGCCACGGACACCAACTACAAGCGCGTGCTGAGCTGGTTGTTCACCCCGGAGCGCATGCGCGGCCTCAAGCTGGGCGTGGCCGGACACAACCTGTTCGACATTGCCCTCGCTCACCTGCTCGCTGACAAGCGCGGTGTGACGGACCGGATCGATTTCGAGATGCTCCAGGGCATGGCCACCGAGCAGAGTGAGGCCGTGTCCACGGACGTCGGCCAGCTGTTGCTGTACGTACCGGCCGTGCGCCCCACCGAGTTCGACGTCGCCGTGTCCTACCTGGTGCGCCGCCTCGAGGAGAACTCCGCGAGTGCGAACTTCATGTCCGGAATCTTTGATCTGGCCCCGGACAACCGCATCTTCAAGCGCGAGGAAAGTCGTTTCCGCGCGGCCCTCGAGGACCTGGAGCCGGACCCGGAGCCCCTGTCACCGAGCCGTACGCAGGACCGCGCCCAGGAGACCGCGGGCGATGAGCCCACCCAGCCCCTGGACGAGCCGTTCATGAACGAGCCGGATACGGACATCTCCACCCGCGCCAACCAGGAATGGGCCGAGAAGATCGCCGCGCACATCGCGGACAAGGAATGGTTCGAGAACTTGCCGGTTCCCGAGGTGCTCAAGGACGTCGAGGACGACTCGAGCGAGGCTGTCGAGGCCGTGAACGACGTCGTCGCGCGCGCTAAGGCTGCCGGCAAGACCTGGGCGGACACCCCCGCCCGCGAACGCGCCGAGATCCTCAACCGCGCAGGCGACATCCTGGCCGCTCGCCGTGGCCATCTCTTGGCCGTCGCCGGCGCCGAAACCGGCAAGGTGCTCGAGCAGGGCGACCCGGAAATTTCCGAGGCCGTGGACTTCTGCCGCTACTACGCGCGCCGCGCGCTGGAGCTGGAATTCGTGGACGGCGGTAAGTTCACCCCGCACCACGTGACCGTGGTGACCCCGCCGTGGAACTTCCCGATTGCGATCCCCACCGGCACCACCGTGGCACCGCTGGCCACCGGTTCGGCCGTGATTCACAAGCCGTCCCCGGAGACCCGCCGCTGCTCGGCCGCCATTTGTGAGGCGTTGTGGGAGGCCGGTGTGCCCCGCGACGTGCTGCAGCTCGTGGACGCCGTGGAAGGTGACGCCGGTAAGGCACTCATCTCCCACCCGGACGTGCAGCGCGTGGTGCTGACCGGCGCGTACGAGACCGCTCAGTTGTTCGCCAAGTGGTTCCCCGAGCGCCCGCTTACCGCAGAGACCTCCGGCAAGAACTCCCTGGTGATCACCCCCAGCTCGGACCGCGACCAGGCCGTGTGGGACTTGGTGTCCAGCGCATTCGGTCACGCGGGCCAGAAGTGCTCGGCGGCTTCGCTGGGCATCCTGGTGGGCTCGGTCGCTACGTCGGATCGCTTCCGCCGTCAGCTCATCGACGCCGCGTCTTCCATGGTGGTTGCATGGCCCGATGACCTGCAGGCGTCCGTGGGCCCCACCGTGGAGAAGCCCGAGGGTAAGTTGCTCAAGGCACTCACCGAGCTGGAGCCCGGTGAGGAATGGCTGATCGAGCCCGAGCAGCTGGACGACTCCGGCAAGTTGTGGCGTCCCGGTATCCGCACGGGTGTGAAGCCCGGTTCGTTCTTCCACCTGACCGAGTGCTTCGGCCCGGTGTTGGGCCTGATGCGCGCGGACGACCTGGATGAGGCCATTGAGCTGCAGAACGCCACGGATTACGGCCTGACCGCGGGCATCCACTCCCTGGACGCGGACGAGATCCTGCACTGGGTGGATCGTGTTCAGGCGGGCAACCTGTACGTGAACCGCGGTATCACCGGGGCGATCGTGCAGCGTCAGCCCTTCGGCGGTTGGAAGCGTTCCTCCGTGGGTCTCGGTGCCAAGGCCGGCGGCCCCAACTACCTGACGTCGCTGGGTCGCTGGTGCCGCGAAGACTTCACGTCTTCGGGTTCGGACCGCAGCGCGGCCGGCGCTTGGGTTCTGGAACCGCGCGTGCACCGCGGACTGGACGCTGTCCTGCCCCTCGTGGGTGAGGACGATCAGGTGTGGCTGCGCCGCGCCGCGATGTCCGATCAGTCCGAGTGGCAGCGCGAGTTCGGCCAGGTCAAGGACCCCACCGCCCTGGTCAGCGAGGCCAACCTGTTCCGCTACCGCCCCCGCACCGTGATCGTGCGCGCGGCGGAGGGTGCATCCCTGACCGACATCCTGCGTGTGGGTCTGGCTGCTTCCCGTTCCGGGTCCGAGGTCATCCTCAGCCCGGCGGAAGAGCTGCCGGAGCAGGTGGGCCGACTGTTCACCACGGTGCTCTCGCCGGCTTCGGACGTGGACTTTGCGCACGCGTTGGGCGCAGGTTCGCTGGGGGCGTTCGCGGAGTTGTCCGACCGGGAGATCCTCAACGACACCGCACTCAACGTGGACCACGGCGCTCGTGTCCGCGTGATCCAGCCGTGGGACGGCACCGACGATGACCTCAAACCGCTCTACGAGGTCCGCGCCGAGCACCCGGACATCGCACTGATCACGGACGACGTGGTGGGCACCGGACGCATCGAGTTGATGTACATGCTCTCCGAGCAGGCCGTGTCCATCACCATGCACCGCTTCGGCAACCACAGCCCATCCATGGATCGGGTCGTGACGGAGATTCGGGCCAACAAGTAACCCGTTCTTTGAGGCACAGTTAGATCTGAGACCGTTTCAAGCCAGTTTGACCCGTTCCGGGTGGCTTGGGGCGGTCTCAGTTCGTGGCCAAAACATGTGAGTCCGTAAAACTGCCGTTTCGACAACTCGAGAGGCACTTTTACGGACTCACATGTTTATGCGGGCCTGATGTCGCTACAGCACCAGCGTCAGCACAAAGATGATCGCGATGATCACCAGGAACACGATGCCCCAGTTGCGCAGCACGTGCTTGTCGCTGTCCCGGGTTTCCTGGCTGTTGGGGTCCCGGTTCGCATAGCGGTCACTGCCCACCCCGTAGTACAGCTCTGACGTCGACGGTTGGCGCGGCGGTCCCGGTTTCACGGGTGGCTGATCCGCGAGAGGTTCGCCAGCGGCGTCGTCGGTCTTACGGGGGCCCATGGGCCAGAAGCGGTCCGCGTCAAAAATCTTGTCCCGCTTGGGCTGGTCGTGGGTGTCCGGGCGCGGGCCGTTAATCGAATCGCGCACGGGCACGCCGGTGCCGGGGTACTCGGTGCTGCCAGGGTTCTTCGGCGAGGTGTCGTTGGCGAACGGGTCCGGCTCGTTATCGTCAACCAGCTCCGATTCCGGGATACCGCTCGTGGTCACGGCCGGGCCCGAGCCACTCGACGAGTTCACGGGGTCCTGGGGCGAGGGCCTCGAGGCTGGCTCATTCACCGCCGCCGACGTCGCTCCGCCCGTTTCGTTGCCACGGTCGGCTGCCTGCCGCAGCACCTCGGTCACCCGTTCGAGCGGGCCGCGCTGATTGCGCTTGGTGGTCTGCTGCGCGACCTGCTCCGCGCGGCTGGCCACGGAACGGAGCACAGTCGAATCCTGAAGTTCCAGGTCACGAGCGGCCATGGCGAGTTCGAGCGGGGGATCGGCGGGGTCGGGCTTGGTAGCCCACTCCAGCAAGCCGGTCAGCACCGGACTGGACAGTGACTTCTTGAGCGCGGGGCGCAGGGCCTCCACCTCGGACAGTGCCACGAGTTCGCGCGGAGGAGTGGAACCATACCCGCGGGCGGCCTGATCAAGGGGGCCGCGGTCATTGAACAGTGCGGCAAGCATGGCGGCGGACGCATAGCGGTCTTCGGGCGAAGATGCTTCGGAACTCTGCGTGAGCAGTTGTCGTTGAGCCGGTGCTCCAGCATCACGCACAACCTCCAGCAATGCTGGGTCCGCACGCACGAGCCGGGCGGGCTCGCTCAAGGCGCGGGCAAGGTCCGGGTCAAGCTCTTCACTCATGTTGATCGCCTCCGTAGTCCGTTCTACGAGCCTACGTGAGGATGCCCGCGCCGTGCAGTAGCGGGCGGACCAGACCGTGACTCTGCGGGCCGCTGAACCCGTCACCGATCCACCGCGCCGTCTCGCACTCCGGACCACCCCTGTCGTGAATCAGTTAGGCCCGCTAATGTGCTGTGGGTGACACGTCCCACATCTGATGCCTCGAACCGCGCGCCGGGAGTGCTGCTGGTCGTGTTGATGGGGGCCATGGCCATTGGGCCGGTGTTCAATTACGCGTTGGGCTCGTTGAGCGCGCTGATCGTGGACGAGTACGGCATCACCGAAGGTCAGTACGGGTTCATCCTGGCGGCTGTCTACATTTCCGCCGGCGTCACGGCTACGTTCCTCGGGGTGCTCGCGGACAAGCTCGCCCCGCGCTTCCAGATCGCGTTGATCTTCTCGGGCATCGTGGTGGCGTTCCTGGTGAGCGCGATGTGGCAGTCCTTTGTGGTGTTGCTGGCCGCCGCGCTGATTGCCGGTGTTGCGCAGTCCTTTTCAAATCCCGCCACTAACCGCCTGATCGCCCAACGCACGAGCTTCACTCAACGCGGCCGCTGGATGGGTTGGAAGCAGTCCGGCGTGCAGATGGGGCTGCTGATCTCGGGGCTCACGTTTCCGTTCCTGGGCGCGGCTTTCGGCTGGCAGACCTCCGCGCTGATCGGGGCGGCGGCCTGCGTTCCCGCGTTGGTGATCGCGTGGCTGATCATTACCAAGGTCGAGCGCGACATCGCCGCCCGTCCCCTTCCGCCCGCCCCCGCCAAACCGGCGGCGCCCGGTCGCGAAAAATTGCCGACGGCGGTCTGGTTGTTCTCCCTCGTCGCTTTCCTCAACGCCGTGGGAACCCAGGGCGTCACCGTCTACTCGTCGCTGTTCGCCGTGCGCGCGCTGGACTTCCCGTTGACGGTGGCGGGAATGATCATCGGCGTGATCGGTGTGCTGGGCATCCTGAGCCGCATCGGGTGGGGCCGCGTGGCCGGCCGCATGGCGCGCCCGTCCGTACTCATCCAAATCATGAGCCTGGGCGGCGTGGTCGGACTGGCGTTCTTGATCGCAGCCGAGGCATTTCAGCAGGGCTGGTTGATGTGGCTGGGCATCGCGTTCCACGCGGCCCTCCCGCTGGCCGCCAACGTGATCATCAATTCCGGCACGGTGGCCGCCGCCCCGGCAGCCAAGGTGGGAGCGGCGTCGGGCCTGGTGGCCACGGGCATGTACCTGGGGTTCGGCGCGGGACCGCTGATCGTGGGGCAGCTTGTGGACCTCACCGGGGGCTTTACCGCGGGCTGGATCGCTGTGGGCGTCACGTACGTAGCCAGCGTGGTGGTCGCGATCATCCTGAGCAGGCTGCAAAAGCGTTCGGAATGACTTGGCCGAGTGTGGTCCCATGGAGGCATGGGCACCCCACGCACTGACCTCGCACACGTCCTCAAGCGACTGGACGGCAACAGCTACGGCGCGTACAAACAGCTCAAGGGCGACTGGCGCGTCGGTGATTTCGATCTGCTGATCGATCGCGTGCAGTCGGATCCTTACGCGCCGCCGTCCATGGTGCGGCTCCGCGTGCCGCGGGAGGTCGCGGGCATCCCGGAGCATCTCGTTGATTCGGCGGCCAAGCGCATTGCCGCGGGTGACTTCCTCACGCGCGCTTTCGGCCGAGCCGCCCGCGTGCTCAGCCCAGACGGCGGCAAGGGCTCCGGTGGGATTTTCATGGTTCGTGTGGGTCAGGAGATCCTGCAGCGCTCGTCGGTTCTCATCGACGACGACGCCGTCGAGGTGCGCTGCGAAATCGCCCTTCCCGCTGCGGGCCGCCGCATCAAGGGGCGCGCCGCAGAACGGTTGCTCACCGAGGTGCTGCCGAGCGTCGTCGACCGCTCTCTGATCTTCCGCAACCTGGACGCCGCGGCGGTCGAACTCCACGTGCGCACCTATCTGAATGCCGAGCACGTGCGCTCGCAGCTCGCCCCGCGCGGTCTGGTGGCTTTCATCGCCGACGGCGCCGTGCTCCCGCGCGCGTCCGGGCACCGTGACGAGCCGCTCACCACTCATGCCGTGCCGTTCGAGCCACCTGAGAATTTGCAGGTCACCCTCTCGCTCGGTGATGGCACGGAGGTTTCCGGCATGGGCATTCCAGAAGGCGTCACCGTGATCGTGGGCGGCGGCTATCACGGCAAGTCCACGCTGCTGCAAGCCCTCGAGCGCGGGGTGTACGACCACGTGCCCGGCGACGGCCGCGAGCTGGTGATCACCAGGGCGGACGCAATGGCCGTGCGTGCGGAGGACGGGCGCGCGGTCACCGATACGGACGTTTCCCCGTTCATCAACAATCTCCCCACCGGCGCGGATACGCGGCGGTTCGGCACCACGAATGCGTCGGGTTCTACATCCCAGGCCGCTTCGATCACGGAGGCCGTCGAATCCGGCGCAAAGGCGTTGCTCATGGACGAGGACACGTGCGCCACCAACCTCATGGTCCGCGATCAGCGCATGCGCGCTTTGGTATCCGGCGAGCGGGAGCCCATCACGCCGTTCGTCGACAGGGTGCAGTCGCTGTATCGGGACAAGGGCGTGTCCACGGTGCTCGTGACGGGCGGTTCCGGGGCGTTCCTGGACGTCGCGGATCTGGTCATTGCGATGGACGCCTATCGAGCCTCGGACGTCACCGACCGAGCTCGTCAGGTGTCTGCCGAATTCCCGTCGGGGGAGCAGACAAAACCCACCGGCAGTTTCGGTGAGTTGCGCGAGCACGTCCCGGCGGCGGCGTCGTCGAAGAACGACGGCGCTCGCGGCACCCAAGCGGGCGGCTCGCGTGACCGGAATCGCCGCGGTGGCGACCACGGTGGGTTCCGCGAGAAACCGGCCCGTGGGCGAGGCCTGGGCACCATCCAGCGGGGCCGGGAAGACGTGGATATAGCCGCACTGTCGCAGCTCGTCGATGCGTCTCAGACCGAGGCCATCGCACGGTTGTTGGACCAGATCGACCGCGAGGCGGACGGACATCAGAGTCTGAACGAGATCGTGGATCGCCTCATGACTCGAGTGGAGCAAGACGGTTTGGACGTGCTCGCTCATCATCGAGGACACCCCGGGCACCTCGCGTTGCCGCGTCGACAAGAAGTGCACGCCGCCTATCACCGGCAGCGGCGGTAACTTCTGCCGTTGTCCCCACTTTTCTTCCGGGTATTGCCTGGCGGACCCCCGTGGAGGAATATGAGCGTCCGCGACGCGGTCCAGTCGAACTGGCTGGGCCTTAGGGCTTATTCGGGGGTATCTCGGTCAACAAAGGGGTCGATCGTGAAGAAGGTTAGATACGGAATTTTCCTCCTGCTGGTGCTCGTCGGAACTGTGTACGCAGTCGTGACATGGACGCCAGCCGGAGCAGTTGTTGGCTGCATCATGGCAGCCAGTGGCGTATTGGGCATGTTCGCCGTGCAAGGAGAGGAACGAAAGACAGACGAATAGGCTCTTTTCCTGTCGTCTGCCCTATTCCACGGAATCTCGGAGGTTGTCATTGGACACTCGTCAGCGATCCAATCCTCGAACGGGCTGGATCTTTCTGATCGTCTGGCTTGCTGTCTTGGTGTGCTTTCTCACCCCGATAGCGGTGTGGACGGAGGTGTCGCCGTGGGTGACCTTCAGCTGGGTCGCCATCCCATCGGTGGCTGCTGTTCTGATATTCATCGCTGCCCGGCGGAAGCGTTCTGAGTCCGGGGATTCCTACGAAATATCGTCCCGTTCCGCCAGATCTGAAGGTCGGCTTGTGGTGAGTCTGCCCATCGATGAGGTTCCAGTCGCCATTGAGCGAGTCGTCGGGAATCACCCCAGATTCTCCGTCGTCGAATTGACCAGCGAGCATGCCGAAATCCGTGGACGCATGAACTTCAAAACGTGGGGCATGACAACCCACTTGAAGTACACATCGCTAAGTCCTGACCGAACGGAAATTACGGCCACTTGCGATCCCCGGCTCGCAACGACACTCGTGGACTATGGGCAAGGTCGGAAAGACATTGGATTGCTCTTTCAAGGCATTGAGGATTTCGCAATGGAACGTGATCGCGAACCGAGACCATGAAATGCAATTTTTCATGCAACGGCCGTGGAGCGGAGTTCGTGCTGCAGCTGGAGTAAGAATGGCCGCGAAGTGAAAAATACGCAGCTTCACGTTTCCTCAGGCCCCGTCAGCTCCTTATCGGGCATTACCTCTAGTCAGCGCGGAGTAAGCCGTCCGAGCCTGATCATATGAGGCTCGGACAGAAGTGACTCAAAAGTCACAAAGGGGAAACATTTCGTTCAGTCGGCGTGACCTGACGCTCACTTAAGGGGAGACTGGTGCGTGTGCGCAACCCTGTGATCCGGGGGGAGAAACACGGTTGCGCCGTGACATGGGGAGGGGTATTCATGGTTTCGATCCGCGAATTCGTGGCTCATTTGTCACCTGACAAGCGCGAGCTTCTAGCTGCACCAGCGCGGTTGCTGCCGGTCAAGAGTCGTTACGGGCCGATCTACCAACGAACGATCCGCGAGATCGAGAAGGGGCGCACAACGCTGTCGTGGGTACTGGACACCGTGGACGAGCGGTTGACCGAAACGTTCCGCACGGCGCGTGAGGCACCGTATTACACGCGGGGCGGGCACTATGACGTGCTGGATCGCGTGACATCGGGGGACGTGAGCCCGCGGGACGCGTTGTCAGAGCTGCCGATCCTCACCCGCGAGGACCTGTCCGAGCACTACCGCGACATGCTCGCGGCTCCGGAAAAGACCGTGGAGCTGTCTGCGAGTTCGGGTACGTCGGGCGACCCCATATTCTTCCTGCTGGACCGCAATCGCGGTGCGCGGGAATGGGCCTACGTGGTGGATTCCTGGTCGAGCACCGGATACCAGCTGGGCCAATGGCGCGTGTTCTTCCGTGGGTTGGACTTACCGCAACATCGGCCGTACTTCGTGATGAACAGCACCGGTGAGATCGTGATCCGGATTCAGACCATTAGTCCGGAGACCGTCCGAGAATACTGGGAGCTCATCGAGAAGCGGGGCATTAAGTACTTGCACGGTTACCCGTCCACGTTCATGTACCTGGCCAGGCTGCTTGAGGACGCCGATTTCGATACGTCGTGGCGCTTCAAGATCCGAGGTGTAATGCCGGTCTCCGAGCAGTATGGTCCGGAACAGCGTGACGTCCTGCAGCGACTCTTCCCGAACGCGAAACAGGCCGTGTTCTACGGTTTGAGCGAAAAGTCCGTCTTTGCGTGGCTCGATGACGATTTCGTCTACCACCCGTATCCGCTCTATGGGCACGTGGAACTGCTGAACGAGGACGGCACCACGGTGGATGTGGGCGAGCGTGGGCGCATCGTCACCACCACGTTGGACGGGCGGGGCATGCCGCTGGTCCGGTACGACACGGGCGACTCGGCGGAACTGATTGGCCATGACGAGGTGGGCACACCCCTGTTCAAGAATGTCCTGGCTCGAAGAGGCCGTGAGGGCTTGATCAAGGCTGATGGTCAAACCTTCTCGACCACTCCGTTCAACGTGCACGGCCACGAGTTCGAATGCGTCCACCGGTTCAAGATCCGCCAGGACACCCCAGGTAAGGCGGTACTGCTCGTGCAGCCGTCCCAGAAGGCTACCGAGGAAGATCTGGAGCAGTTCCGTCAGCTCATGATTCGTCGCACGGAGAATCAGGTGGAGCTGGACTTCGAGCTGGTCGACGAACTACCGGCCACGATGAACGGAAAGTTCACGCTTCTGGATCAGCGGATTCCCAATGCGCCGACGGCGTGGGCGTAAGCGTTCGCGTGATCTAGGTAGCGATAGGTTTTCACCCGCGTCGAGTGATTTGACGAGTGAGGCCGCCATGGGGGCGGGCGGTTTTCGTTCGCAAAATCGGGCAGGGTCCAGTTCCAGCAGTTCTCCGGAGTCTGGGCGGTCAAGGTATTGTGATTCAAGTTAAATGCGCAAGAGGGGGAGCAGCGGTGGTATCGATCCGTGAATATGTGGGCCATCTTCCGGTCGAGCAAAGGGAGCTCCTGGCTGCCCCGGCAAGGTTACTTCCACCCAAAATGCTTTACGGCCCAGTTTACGAAAGCACCCGCAGAGATATCCAAAAAGCGCGTACTGTGCCGTGGTGGTCGAGTCAGAAAGTCGCCAAGCGACTCGGTGAGACGTTGACTGCCGCATGGCAAGCCCCTTATTACTCCGAGAGGCCCGCCTATCGCGGACTCGAACGGGTGGCTCGGGGAGAGATGACAGCCCACGAAGCGCTGCAGGCCCTCCCTATCCTGACCAGGCGAGAAGTTACTGATCACCACAGGGACATGCTCGTGGTGGATGAGTCCCAGGTCGAGATCTCAGGTACATCAGGGACTTCGGGTGAGCCGGTGCGATTCTTCCTGGACCGCAACCGTGGGGCCAGGGAGTGGGCGTATGTCGTGGATACATGGTCGGATTCCGGTTACGAACTCGGGCAGTGGCGTGCCTTCTTCAGAGGTCAAACGCTGTCCCGGGGCCGTTCGTATATTCTGATGCCCAGCGTCAGAGAATTATTGGTCCGTCTTCAGGCTGTGCAACCAGAATCAATTCGCATGTTCTGGGACCTTATCGCGAAACGAAAAATCCATTTCTTACACGGTTATGCGTCATCATTGCTATATCTGGCGCAATTGCTCGACGAATCAGATTTCGACACATCATGGAGACATGAAATCCGTGGACTGTTCCCGGTTTCTGAACAGTTCACCGTTGCACAGGAGGACATACTCCGGCGCGTTTTCCCGAATGCTGTCATTTTGGTCTTCTATGGCCTCAGTGAAAAGACGGCGTTCGCACGAATGGATCGGGAGCACAACTATCACACCTACCCGCTGTACGGGTATGTGGAGCTGCTGGACCCGAAGGGCGACCCGGTGGGGATCGGTGAACGCGGTCGTGTGGTGACGACAAGCTTGGACGGTCGAGGCATGCCGCTTGTGCGCTACGACACGGGTGATTCGGCAGAGTTTATACGCCGGGAACCCAACGGGTCCGTGGTGTTCAAGGACATTCTCTCCCGGCGAGGGCGGGAAGGATTAGTCCGAGCGGATGGAAAATTGTTCTCGCTCACGTCTTACGGCTTTGACGGAAACGAATTCCCGTTGATCCGCCGGTTCAAGCTCCGACAGGATGTTCCCGGCAGGGCTGTGCTGCAGGTCCAACCTTCACCCTCCGCCAGCGAGTCCGACATTGCCGAGTTCTTCCGTGAAATGGCACTGCGCGGCGAGCATCACGTGGAACTGGAATTGGAAGTCATCGACCGGTTCGAGCCGTCCGCCAGCGGCAAGGAAGTCATGCTGGATCAGCGCATTCCGAATGCTCCGTCCACATGGGCATAGCGGGGTTCGTGCTCGACGTGGCCGTGTCAGAGCCTCAGGTCAGGGGCCTCTCTTGGTAGATCGACCCCTGACCTCGTAAATCAATTATTGGAGCTTCAGCGGCGTCGGTATTGAGCCTGTGCAATGACCACGAAAAGGCCGAGAAGCATACCGATCAATCCACCTGCCGCTGTCAGAACCATCGGGTCGGTGGACGACGGGTCCTGAGGAAGTGACGCCTGGCCCACTGGGGCAAGCTCCACTGCGGTACCGGGCGCGTCCGTGTTGTCACCGAGTTCACCGACATTGGTCCCTAGAACCTTGACCCAGGCGTCCGCCAGTTCTTGCGCTTGTTCCGGTGACTCCGCAGTTGCCGAAACACGTACCTCTGAAGTGTCCAGAGGCACCGTTGTGGTCACGTTCTGAAGCAGGGCCTCAGGGGTCTGCTCCAGGTCCAGCTCCTCGATGACCGCCGATGCGGTCGAACTGGTGCCGGAGATGCTGCCGAAGGTCACGGCCTTGGACTTGGACAAGTTTTCACCGGCCAATGCCTCGGTGGAATCGGAACCTCCGTTGGCAACCACCACTCCCGAAGCCGTTGATGTGTACGTAGTGCCCATGACCGTGGACGCCGCCCAGCCCAAGGCCGCCCCTAGCAGTAGCGTGATGAGCGGGATCCACCACAGTCTGCGGAGTGCTCTACCGAATTGACCCGTACTGACTTCGCCGCGTTCATACGGTCGTCTCTGTCTGGTCGTCTCTTGACTCATCGCGAGTTTGATTCCCCCCCTCAGCCCTCCCGCGGGGTGTGATCCGCGGGTTTTGCGTCGAACATGTGCACCTTCCCCAAGGTGCACAGACGTGTTCCATGGTAAACACATTATCTTTACCCGCGAACATTACGGGTGTGGGTCAAAAAAGGGAAAGTCGCTGACTAGGGGAGACCTCAGAAGAGCGGTGTTCCGTTCCGAAAGAACACACTTCGTGGTTACTGTAGTGTCTAGCTACACTCAGCAGATTTCACCATTCTGGTGGCCGCATTCGGGGGAATCGCGGTTCTGCGACTGGTGGACACGCGTGAGCGTGACACAGAAGAACTTCGGGGGGAGACGAGCATGTTCTGGGCTCTGAGCCGTGGACGGTCATCGTGCTGATGGCTGTGGCCGCGGTAATAGCTATCGCAGTGGGCGCATTGTGCTGCGTAGCCCTGGGGCTTTGGCCCAAGGCGGGGACTGCCGTCTTGCTGAGCGCCACCGTGATTGCACAGACCCTGCAAACCATGAGCGGTAGCTCACTTGTCGGGTACGTGGATGAATTGGCGGTCTTGGTTGCCGCGGTGGTCTTTCCCGTGCGGCGACTCCTGATCCACGGAGCCTTGAGGTTCATGACCGCATACTGGTGCTTTGCTGCTTACGCCGCCCTCGGAATCATTTCGGCTCTCCTGAATTCGGTTCCGCTGAGCGTATGGGCGGTGAGTGGTTTCTTGTTTTTGAAGGGCCCCCTTCTGATGCTAGGCATCCTGCAGATTGATTGGCACCGTGCCGACCTGCCCAGGATCGCGCGATTCGGAACCATTGGTGTGCTGGTCATTCTCGTCTCCGCCCTACTCAACGCCGTGGCTCCCGAGGCCTGGAATTCCGTAGTGGGCCGACAGGAAGTGAGTTATCGGCTGGGCATCCCCAGCCTGACCGGGATCTTTGATCATCCGGTGGGCCTCGCGTCCGTCATGGGCATGGCTTTTCTCGCGATCTTGTCCTATCGACGGATTGTCGAGCGATCCATGGTGTCGTTGGTGCTCATGATTGCTGCGGGCGCGGTGGGAATCCTGACCTTCCGCAGAAAGTCCATCGTCTCGGTCCTGGTGGTGGCCATCGGAACACGTCTGGCCCTGCCGGGAAAACTCACCCGGTTCGTGATTCTCCTGGTCATGCTCTTGCCACTGGCGCTCTTGCTGGGGTGGGCGCCGCTGACAGAAGTGGTGACTAACACGTACAACGAGTACTTCACCAACATTGACTCGACCGCCAGAACGACCATGACGATCGATTCTGCGATTCTGGCCGCCGCGGCCTTTCCATTGGGTGTGGGATTGGGGCGGTTCGGGTCGGCGGTGGCCTCGTCCAATTACAGCCCCGTCTATGAAGAACTGGGATACACACGGATCTACGGCATGGGGCCGGGCGAACGAGGGGGTTTCCTGGCGGACACGTTCTGGCCGTCGATCCTCGCCGAGACCGGCTTCTTTGGCCTCTTGCTTTATTTCGCAGGTCTCATCATGGCCGTTTACCCGGGCTGGAAACTCATGCGGCAGTCGAGTCAGCCGTACATGCAATGGATCGGGACCGTTGCCGTGGCTTGGATGGGGCAAATGCTGATCGAGTCCGCCGTTGCCCCGGTTTTTACCGGGCCCCCGATGTTCGGACTCGTTTTCGGTGCCGCGGGTATTGCGGCAGCACTTTACGCGGTTGACACGACCCCCGCTCGCAGAACAGAGGAGCCACCGATGACTACTTCCGATCTGCCGGGTGGCGACGCACTACTGGCCGAGCCGGTTTTCCGAAACGTTCGTGGCCGCCACCGAGTGGAGAAAAGCCGATGACCCGGGTAATTGTCTTAGGTCCAGGCCCCGGCACCGCGGGTGGCATCGGAGTGATGATGGGGCACTTGGCGCGTACCGAATCCGATCATTCGAGTCTTGCGTTCGTCGAGTCCGGCGGCGCACCTGGACCCCGTGCTCGACGCCTCTGTGCGTTCGGGCGGGCCATGTTGGCCTGCTGGGCTCCGGTTCCGGACGGCACTGTCTATCACGTGAACTTGGCCTCGAAGGGTAGTACGTGGCGAAAACTCGTGTTGACGGGTCTGCTGCGCGTCAGACGGCGCCCTTACGTGCTGCATTTACACGGCGGCGGTTACGCCGAATTTCTCAAGAATCTCAACAAGGTCATGACCGTGGCCGTTCGATCCATGTTCCGATCCGCGAGTTCCGTGATGGTACTCGGCGAGTTGTGGCGCCAGTTCGTGAGCGAGGAACTGGGGGTCTCGGCGCAGAAGCTGCATATCATTCCCAATGCCGTTCCCGGTCCCGCCGCGTTACCGAATCCGAGTTCCACTCCCACCGTCCTCTTCACGGGGAAGGTCACCCGGGCCAAGGGAATCGTTGAACTTCTGCAGGCGTGGGGTTCATTGCCGGACCACATACGGACCCGACTGGTCCTGGCGGGGGACCTGCACGATCCCGATGGTTGCATCACCCGGTTGCTGGAAACAACGCCGGACGTGACCACCACGGGCTGGCTCGATGGTGAGCGGTTGAAGAAGGAACTTGCCCACGCCAGCATCTTGGTGCTGGCCAGCCACATGGAAAATCTACCGCTCTCGCTTCTGGACGGCATGGCGTGGGGCTTGGCCCCGGTTGTTACAGATGTGGGGTCCGTCTCGGACGTCATCACCGACGGTGACTCCGGATGGATCGTGCCCGTTGGGGCCCCACGGGAATTGGCGAACGCCATGGAAATACTCCTGGCGGACACCCCTCGGAGAGTGGCCGTGGCCCAGGCCGCGCGGGCGCGGTGGCAAGAGCAATACGACATTGTCCACTACCGAAGTCGACTCGAAGACGTATATCGACAGGCCAGGACAGGGTAATAAAACCGAATAGAAGCCTTGTGTCAGTTCGGGGGGACGGGCACAAAGTATGGCTTCACAAGGGGGGACTAATGAGTTCGTACACTCAGGAAATTCTGAACAGGTCGTTGGGGAACGATATCCACTCGGCGACGGAAGCGGCCCTGGGCTTTGCGCGGAGCCGTGATTACGCCGGCACGGATCCATATGACGGGTTGCTCTCGCCCCTGGCTCCCCTGTTGAAGGGCAGGTTGCCTCGGCAGGTGTGGGTTCAGGCACACAAACGATTGGGGAACTCGCTGCGCTCGATGACGCGCGTCCCCAGAGTCACCATGACCAAGGCCATGGCGCTGTTCGCCATGGCAGAGCAGCATGGCGGCCACACGGATCGTGCTCACGAACTGATCACCAAGATCCTGTGCACGCGTGGCAGTGGGCCGTGGGGGTATGAATTCGACGTTCAGACCCGGTGGGCTCACTATCTGGCGAACTCTCCCAATGTAGTGGCCACGGTCTTCGCCCTGCGCGCCATCTCCGCCATGGAGCGACTGGGCGAGGTTTCACCTGAAACCACCACCTGGCTGGAGAATCTCGCCCACCCGGACGGATTCTTCCGCTATACGGAGGCCTCCGATCGCCTGGTGCATAACGGGTCCCTGCTGGCCGCGGAGTCCCTGGCCATCCTGGGCGGAGACCCGAGCCTGATTCAGCGGGCCATCACCCGCACCGTGGAGGCGCAAGCCTCGGACGGCTCGTGGGCCTACGGCGAAGGTAAGGGGCTCGAATGGATCGATAGTTTCCACACGATCTACGTGTTGGATTCGCTGTACTTCCTGAAGCAGCAGAGCTACGAGATCGGCGACTCGTACGAGCGCGGGCTGGCCTACTGGTACGCCCACTGCCTGACCCTCGACGGGCTGCCGGTCTACAACGCGGACGAGGCCCACGCGTCCAACGACGTCCACAACGTGGCCACCACCGTGGGGTTCCTCTCGGGGTTGGCCCGCCGAGGTGATCTGGAGATCGATCCGGAGCCGACCATCCGGCACCTGCTGTCGCATCAGGGTGAGGATGGCGGATTCCGGAATAGTCCCAAGGCCTTGCCGCACATGCGCTGGAACCAGGCCCACGCGAGTTACGCACTGACTCGGTGGGTTGATCTCCTCAAAGGTGACGAGTCCGAGGAGGTGCAGTCATGAGTTTGCTTCACCGACCCCACTCCTCGGCCCATGAGGCCCGCGTGCGCATCCCGGCGCTGAGCAACCCATCGACTCCCGTTGAGTCTGCCAACCGTCTCCTGGGCACTCGCGTTGACCCGCTCACCATGGACGAGACGGTGCGGACCATTGAGGACCTCATCGAAAAGGACTCGGGTCACTACAACCACCTGGCCATGAACGCCGCCAAGCTTGTGGCAGCCAGCCATGATCAGCACCTTGTCGACAAGTTCGCCACCGCCACGCTGGTGACGGCCGATGGCCAATCACTCGTGTGGGCCTCCAGGCTGTTGGGTGCACCGCTGCCCGAACGCGTGGCCGGGATCGACCTCATGGACCGTTTGGTGGATGCCAGTGCGGAGAAGGGCTACCGGATCTACCTACTGGGTGCCACGGACACAGTGGTCCGTCAGGTGCGTTGGCGTTTCCTGGCGCGCGGGGCCAACGTAGTGGGATGGCACAACGGATTCTGGCGTCGCGACGACACGACCGACCAGGAAATGGCGGACGAAATCGCCCGCAGCAAGCCGGACATCGTGTTCGTGGGCGTGCCGTCCCCGCTTAAGGAGGACTTCGTCTTCGCCCACAAGGACCGCACGGGTGCGGGAATCTGCGTGGGCGTGGGCGGCTCCTTCGACGTGGTCGCCGGCATCACCTCCCGCGCCCCCAAGCTCGTGCAACGCATGGGCATGGAGTGGTTCTGGCGCCTGGTCCAGGAGCCGCGTCGTATGTTCAAGCGCTACTTGGTGGGCAATTCCAAGTTCGTCTGGCTCGTGGTGAGGGCACGATTGAACCGTGTCTGAGGCCCCCGCGGCTCGGGTGGCGCTGGGCGGCGCCACCACGAGTCCCCCCGCCGACTCCACCGAGGCACCTAGCCAGCTTGGCGCTCCCAAGCGGCCGGGTGCCCCGATGAGTGCGGCCAAGCAGTCCATCCTGGTGCTCGGCATTCGCGTGGGCGGGGCCGTGCTGCAGATGCTGCTGGTCGCCACAGTGGCTCTGCGCTTCTCCGTCACCGAGGTGGGTCTCAATGGCATCCTGTGGGCGGTCGCCCTGGTCGCGCGCATGGCCGGGCCCCTTGGTCTGGACGTCATGGGGCTGCGCTCGCAGTCTCCCTTGTGGGCTGAGGGCCGGAATGCCCAGGCGGTAACACTTGCGCGTCGCTATTCGGGTGCGCTGGTGCGCGTGTGGGGCATTGCGTTCGGCATTGCCGCCGTTGCGTGTGCGGCGATGGCGCTCGGGGGTGGTCCCGGAGCCTGGTTCCTTTCGCTGGGCATCGTGGCGGTCACCTCTGCGTTCATGCAGCTCTACGTGGCTCAGCGTCAAGCACGCAACTGGCCGCTGCTGGGCCAGTTCATGGAGTCCATCGTGCTTCCCGCGCTCGGGCTGGTGGGGGCTCTGGTCACCTCGGTGCTCGCGCCGGACTGGCTGATCGCATCGCAGGTTATGGCCTTCGTGTTGGTCACACTGATTTTGTACGCCGCCTCACCGTCGGTTCAGGAGGGCCGCGCACGACGGCGCCGCGCGGCGTCGTCGGCCTCAGATGTCCCGTTCACGGGACGACACGCGAGGGCGGTCCCCGAACCGGGGCCCATATACGTTCCGCGGCATGCTTCGAGGGCACCTCACGCCGACGACGTCGCTCACGCCCCCATCCCGTGGCGCCCCGCCCTGACCGTGGGAGCGGGCAACGCGCTGACCTCGCTGTGCGTGCGAGGTCCCATGTTCGTGATCGGTGGGCAATCACTGGCCGCGGCCGGCGTGTATGAGGTGGCGCAGAAGATCCAGTCCGGCGGTGCCATGGGAACCTCCGCCGTGGCCACCGTTTTTGCTCCGCGGATTGCCGTGGAGCTGCGGAAACCCGCCGCCCTGATCAAGCTATTGGTGCAGGCCGGCGGTAGTTCGCTAGTGGTGCCGTTGGGGCTCCTGGCGTTCTTGTTCGTGGTGGGCTCGGACGGGCTCGTGGCCGTGCTGGGCGATGAGTACCAGGGCGCATGGGCGGCGTCGGTGGTGCTGGTGGTGTCCACGGTGATCAATGCGATCACCTCGGCCATGAGCAACGTGATGATGCTCGGGGGCCGCGAGCGGATGTTCGCGGCGATTGCAGCGGTGCAGATGCTGCTGGTGGTCGGTGGTGCTTTGGTCTCCGGTGCGGACACCGCGGTGACTATGGCCATGTGGGTGCTGATTGGCGAGGCATTCCGCTCCGCGTGCATGGTGGCCGGGTTGGTGCTGCATCTGCGGGCCGTGCGGGGCTAGCCTCGCTCCACCTCTCGCTGCAGAAGACTGGTCATGCGCAGCGGCATGGCTTCGAGCAGTGAGATGGACGTGGTGGTGCGCAGCAACCCCGGAGTTTCAAGGATCAAATTGGTGATCCGGTGCAGATCCGAGGTGCCCTTGGCCACCAGGCGTACGCGCAGGTCGGAGTCCCCGGTAGTCGCGTAGATCTCGATGATCTCGGGGATCCGCAGCAGGGCCTTCTGGGCGTCCTCGCTCGTTCCCTGCCGGATGGAGAGCTCCACGAAGGCCATGAGGTCATAGCCCAACGCGCGTGGATTGAGACGCTGGCTGACGGGACCCATGACCCCTCCCTCGGAGAGGCGGCGGAGCCGAGCATGCACGGTGTTGCGAGCCACGCCCAGGGTCTGGGCCAGAGCCAGGATCGTGGCGTTCGGATCCTTGTCCAGGGCCATGAGGATGCGGGCATCCAGAGGGTCGAGCTGATACATGGTGTGCAGTATGTCACCTTAAAGCGCATTAGCTAAGCATTTAACGCAGTTCAAAATTAAAGTATTGCGCATATCGCTCATGGGGTTCACCATCTTTTCAGCGTGTCCTGGCTCACACTGAGAGCCGACTCTCCAACGGTCGCCCGTAACCCGGGCCCTTGGCATCTGAAAGGCCCCTTGATGACCACCAGTTCCACCACCAGCCCTATTTCCAGCCGGCTCGAGACCACCGAAGCCTCGCACCAGGCCACGGAAACCCGCCAGGCCAGCGAGGCTTCCGGGCGCACGCCCTCCGGGAGCGCGAACGACGAACCGCGCGTGCGCGACGTCGTATCCCAACTGCCCGGCTACGTTGCCGGCCGCCGCGCCACCGGTGATCTCACGGCGGCGCTGGCGTCCAACGAGAGCCACTACGAGCCGCTGCCCGCCGTTCTGGAGGTCGTGCAGCGGACCGCCGGACGGATGAATCGTTACCCGGACATGGCCGCCACTGAGTTGCGGGAACGGCTGGCGGACTTCCTGGACGTGGAACCCAACGAGGTGTCCGTGGGTCCCGGCAGCGTGGGTGTGCTCCAGCAGATCCTGACCGCCACGTGCGGTCCCGGCGATGAGGTCATTTTCGCGTGGCGTTCCTTCGAGGCCTACCCCATCCTGGTGAGCCTGACCGGCGCGACCCCGGTTCCTGTGCCCCTGGATTCCCACGAGGGCCATGACCTGGAGGCGATGCTCGCGGCCATCACCGACCAGACTCGCGTGGTCATGGTGTGCTCGCCCAACAACCCAACCGGGGTGGCGCTGGAGCACGATACATTGGCGGATTTCCTGGCCAAGGTCCCGCGCCACGTGCTCGTGGTGATCGACGAGGCCTACACCGAATACCTCGATGCCACCGAGACCCTGGACGCGCTGGCCCTGTTCCGCGCCCACAACAACGTGTGCGTGCTGCGGACCTTCTCCAAGGCGTACGGGCTGGCCGGGCTGCGCGTGGGGTACGCGGTGGCCCACCCGAATCTGGCCGAGGCCCTGCGCCGAGTGGCGTTGCCTTTCGGCGTGAGCACGCTTGCGCAGCAAGCAGCCATCGCGTCGCTCGAGGCCCAAGAGCAGTTGCGCGAGCGCGTGGCTGCGGTCGTCTCCGAACGACGTCGTATTGTCGCCTCCCTGCGCCAGGCCGGCTGGAACGTGCCGGGCAGCCAGGCGAATTTCGTGTGGCTGCGCGCGGGGGAGGACCTGTGCCAAGCGTTGGTCGACGCCTTCGACCGCTCCGATGTGCTCGTGCGCGCCTACGCCGGAGACGGCGTGCGGGTCACGCTGGCTGACCTCGCAACTAACGACCGGGTACTGGAGGTCCTCAAGGACCGCTCGGCCTTCCCCGCCGCCTGACCCACTAATTTCTCCCACCCTCTGCACCGGGTTCGCCCGGTTTCCTGGAATGCACCCGGTCCATACTGTTGGTGCAGGCCCGAAAGGAATCTCCCTTGTCCTTACGCCATAAGTCGCCGCTCTCCACTGCAGAGGGCGCGGCTCGATCTGATCGGGATGTCATGTCTCACTCTCCATCCACTCCATGCCCGGACATCAAGAAATCCGATGCCAGCCACATGAAGACCCGCCACCTGGTGATGATGGCGTTGGGTTCGGCCATCGGTACCGGGTTGTTCGTTGGTACGGGCAACGCAATTGCCGTCGCCGGTCCCGGCGTGCTGATCTCGTTCTTGGTCGCGTGCGTGATTCTCGTGTTGGTCATGCGTGCCATGGGTGAAATGGCGGCGGCCGAACCCGCCCGCGGTGCGTTCTCGTTATATGCCGAGCAGGCCATGGGTCGCACCGCCGGGCAGACCCTGGGTTGGCTCTGGTGGGTCCAGTTGGTCATCGTGATCGCCGCCGAGGCCACCGCCGCCGCGCAGATTCTGAACGAGATGTGGCCGGTGATTCCGCAGTGGCTCATGGCGCTGGCCTTCATGGTCATCTTCACGGCGGTGAACCTCATCAGCGTCAAGGCACTCGGCGAGTCCGAGTTCTGGTTCGCGCTGCTCAAGGTGGGTGCGGTTGTCGTGTTCCTGCTGGTGGGCGTGGCCCTGCTGCTGGGACTGTTGCCGGCGCCGTCGCCGGGGCTGACCAACCTCACGGAACACGGCGGGTTCATCCCCAATGGATTCACGGGTGTGGCCGCGGCGCTGCTGATCGTGGTGTTCGCGTTCGGGGGCACGGAGCTCGTGGTTGTGGCCGCTGCCGAGACCGAGAATCCCAAGGAGAACGTGGTCAAGGCGATCCGTACCATCGTGGTGCGCCTGCTCGTGTTCTACATCGGTGCGGTGACGCTCATGGTGATCATCCTGCCGTGGAACGACGAATCCCTGTCCTCCAGCCCGTTCGTGGCCGTGCTGAGCGAGGTCGGCCTACCCGGTGCGCAGGTCGTGATGGCCATCGTGATTGCGCTGGCCCTGCTGTCCGCGCTGAACGCCAATCTCTATGGCGCGTCGCGCATGCTGCACTCGCTGTCCTCGCGTGGCTACGCCCCGGCCCGGTATTCGAAGCTGAGCGCCCAGGGTGTGCCGCGGGCGGCCGTGGTGGCGTCGGTGATCGTGGGATTCCTGACCGTGGGTGCCAACTATCTGTGGCCGGAGCAGTTGCTCGGGTTCCTGCTGAATACCATCGGCTCCACCGTCCTGGTCGTGTGGACCCTGTCCCTGATCTCGCAGATCATCCTCCGACGCCGTTCGGACCGTGCCGGACGTCAGCTCACCTTCCGCATGTGGGGCTACCCGTACCTCTCTTACCTGGCGCTGGGTCTCATTGCGATGATCTTCGTGCTCGGCTTCTCCGACCCCGTGGTGCGGACCCAGCTGCTGCTGACGGCCAGCTTGGTGCTGCTCATTGCGGTTGCGTGCAAGCTGCGGACGGGGCAGAAGGCGCGTGCCGCTTCCGCATCGATCGACCGATGATCTAGGTGCCCATGTGCCCACGTGCCCGGCGACCGCTATGGGTGCGTGGGCGCAGTCGTCGGTGGCGTGGGCCAATCTCGGATTGTGGCGGGCCACGGCACAGACCACGCGCTGTCGTGGAGGACGGCGAGCTTGCCCGATGGTGGCCCAGGCAGGTCTGTTGGGCAGCTTTGTGGTGGAGCGGCTAACCTGCGGACATGGCTTATCACGCTGACTCCGCGGACCTAGAGACCAAAGAAGTACTCACGTGGGAAGGTTTCGGCACCGCTAGCCGTGACCTCGCCCAGATGATCGTCGACTCGGATTTCACTCCGGACATCATCATTGCCGTGGCCCGAGGTGGGTTGTTGCCCGCCGGTGCCCTGTCCTACGCGATGGGCGTCAAGCTCTCGGACGCGGTGAACGTGGAGTTCTACACGGACGTTCACGAGACCCTGCCCGATCCCGTGTTGCTCGCTCCCATGCTGGACACCGAGTCGATCAGCGGTAAGAAGGTTCTGGTCGTGGATGACGTGGTTGATTCCGGGCGCACACTGGCCCTGGTTCTGGAACTGCTCAGTGGCTATGGAGCCAAGTGCCGTTCTGCGGTGGTCTATGAGAAGCCTCAGTCGGTAGTGCGCCCGGACTACGCATGGAAGGCCACCGACGAGTGGATCGTGTTCCCCTGGTCCGATCAGGATCCGGTGACGCGGAGTAAGTAATCATTCCAGTCCTCTGCTCCAAACCTCGGCTGGAAACGAGCGACTGAGCTGACTGGCGGTCGCCCAGATCTGGGTCACTCTAGAACCACCGGGAAGATTCGGGTCACTTATAAACCATGTTGGGATACCACGAGTGGCTTAAGAGTGACTCAGATTTGCGGGTGGCGAAAAGATGCCTCAGATCTTGAGAGGAGCTGCAGCTCGAGAGGGATGAAATGCCGAGGCGGCCTAAGTCACTTTCAGGCCATATAACTTTCAGGCCATATCAGCGGAGGAAGAGTGGCCTGGGGATGACCGAGCTCTCGGCATGGTCTAAGAATGACTAGTTTTGGCGTCTGAGCTCGGGCGACTGACAGTTTTCGGTGCTGTCAGGCCGTCTTGAGTGTTGGCGTCGATTCACTCCCATGAGTGGCGTTGGCAAGTTCAGTAGCAAGCCATGTCAGCCAGAGCTTGCGGCGGTGCGGGTCAAGCAGATCTTCCAACACTACGAAGCGGACCTTCCACCCGTTGTCCTCAAGTCGTTGCTTGCGACGGTCCACGTGGTCGGCGCCGTTGTACTCGACAGCCACTCTGGACTCGGGCCACGCGAGATCCAGGTTCCGGTCCGCGTGATCCACCACCACGTGAAAGTTCATGACTGGTGGCGGAAACCCATGGGCGAGGACTATGAGCCGGGTAAGAGTTTCCCTCGGTGACCATGTGTTCTCGACGGCATCAGACAGCGCGGTAAGTGTCCTCCGGGTGGCTACAGACGTCGGGGGAAACCGGCGAAGCCGCTTCTCGATTAGCTTGCGACTGTACGGTGGGAAACTTCCTCCATCGACCGCCACGATGTTCCTCGACATGAGTGCGTCCAGGCAGGCTGTGACTCGCCACCGGGGGAGGAATGACGCAGCGACTACCAGGGCCTCAATTGGATCAGCCAGCCAGGTGCCCCAGGGCCCGGGGTAGCGGTCCAACCCAAATGATTTGGTCACGACAACATCGGGCACCGGAGTTCTCAGGCGCTCACCGACCCAGGAGAAGTGCGGGGTGAAAAGCATCTTTGCATATTCAGGGCCCTTAGGTGGCGGAGCATGGCCAAGGAGCTCATCAATCCTCTCGTCGGGTTCTCCAATGGGGAGGCCGTACAGCTCGAGAGCGCTCAAGCCAGTCAACCGGACCTGAGAATCCGGACAGTCTAGAACCGTCTGGAGCAATGCTGCCCGTTGCAACGGATCCATCGGTTCCGGTACTGAATCCGAGCAGCGCGCCCAGTGCCTGTGGGCGAGACGCTGCATAGCTGGATCGCGATTTAAGGATCGCGCCCGTCTGCCCCACTGGGCACTCGTTCGAACCACAGGGCGGGGTCCCAAATTAGGCATTCGGATGGGCTGCGGCATGCCTGGAGGCTATGACGCAGCCTGTCTGAATGCAGCTAAAAATGTGCAATGTGGAGCGTGAGTGACGAACGCTTCTCGGATGCGTTCCCTCGCATGGGGCCGGGGAGATTGTTGTGTGCGTGAACAGTTGCGCGCAGCTGGCGAACTCGACCTACCCATGTCAGCCAAGATCCAAGATCTGAGTCACTCAGAAGCCACTTTCACTCGGTGATCTTGGCCCGAGAGTGCCTCAAACTTCGGAGATGGCCTAAAGGTGCCCCCAGAGCTTCAGCGGAGCTACTGAGAGGCCGCGTTGCAGGTACATGAGGATCTAAGTCATCCTCAAGCCACTTGCATCCAAAAAAATTGGCTTGAGGGTGTCTCAGATCTTGACCATGGCTTAAAAGTGACTCAAATGTTCAGGGCGGTTCAGCGCCGCAGCGCCGAGCTACTTCTTCACCCGCTCCCGCACCAACGACGCAGTGGCATCCGCGATGGCACGCTCCTCATCCGTTCCGATGACCAGCACCTCAATTGCTGACTCCGGCGTGCTGATGCGGGCGACCTCGCCCTCGGGGGAGGCGTTCAGCTCGGGATCCAGCTTGATGCCCAGCGCACCCAGCTCGTTGCACACCTGCTCACGGAACTCCGGCGAGTTCTCGCCAACGCCCGCGGTGAAGATCAGCGCCTGAGCGCCACCCACGGCCACGTGGTAGCCGCCGATGTACTTGGCCAACCGGTACGCCGCCATGTCCAGCGCCAACTGGGCCTTATCGTCGCCCTTCTGTGCGCGCTGCTCCACAGCCCGCATGTCGGAATCGCCACAGATGCCCTGCAGGCCGGACTCCTTGTTCAGGATCGCGTCCAACTCCTTGGCAGTCATCTTGGGGTTGCGGTCCAGCATGGCGGTGACCACGGAGGGATCCAGGTCGCCGGAACGGGTGCCCATGATCAGGCCGGCCAAGGGCGTGTAGCCCATGGAGGTGTCGAAGGACTTGCCGTCGCGGATCGCCGTCGCGGACGCACCATTGCCCAGGTGGGCCACAATCCCGTTGAACTCATCGCGCGAAATCCCCAGGAATTCGCACGCCTTACCCGTCACGTAATCGTGCGAGGTGCCGTGGAACCCATAGCGACGCATGCCGTGCATGACATACATCTCCTCGGGGATCGCGTAACGCCAGGCCTTCTCGGGCATCGTGCGGTGGAACGCCGTGTCGAACACGCACACCTGCGGCATGTCCGGCCAGGTCTTCTGAATGGCGCGCAGCCCCTGAGCAGAAGCGGGGTTGTGCAGCGGTGCCAGCGGCGCCAGTCGCTCAATAGCCCGGATGATCTCGTTGTTGACCAGCACCGGCGCCGAAAACCGCTCGCCACCGTGAACCACGCGGTGTCCGGCGGCGTCGATGGGGCGCCCACCCAATTCCTCGTCCAAACGCTCGGCCAGAATTTCCAGGGCCTGCGTGTGGTCCTTGATCTCTGACGTGCCGATGTTCTGGATCAGGCCCTTGGTGATGACCTCGTCGCTCTCAACACCCTTGGTGGCCCGCTCCAGCGGCACATTCTCGTTGATGGCCGGCATGGACGAGGTGTACGGGTCAGCCTGTTCATCCGCGGTGGTCACCTCTCGCACCTGGTACTTGATGGACGACGATCCGCAATTGACAACGAGCACGAGCATTGATGGTCCTTCCGCGCGCCCGGTCAGCGGGCGCCTCTGGTGAGCTGGTCGAAGGGGCGACGTCGCTCGCGAACCTCGGGAGCGGCGTCGTACGTACTAGAGGCTCTGGGCCTGGATAGCCGTGATGGCCACCGTGTTGACGATGTCGTCCACCGTGCAACCGCGGGACAGATCGTTGACCGGCTTGCGCAAGCCCTGCAGGACCGGACCCACGGCTACCGCGCCGGCCGACTGCTGTACCGCCTTGTACGTGTTGTTGCCGGTGTTGAGGTCCGGGAAGATGAACACGGTCGCCTGGCCGGCCACGTGGGATTCGGGAAGCTTGGACTTGGCGATGGAGGCGTCCACGGCGGCGTCGTACTGGATGGGACCCTCGACTTCGAAATCGGGGTTGGTGTTCCGGACCAGTTCCGTGGCCGCGCGCACACGCTCGACGTCCTCGCCCGAACCGGAACCGCCGGTCGAGTAGGAAAGCATGGCCACCTTGGGATCCACACCGAACTGCTCGGCGGTTTGCGCGGAGGCCAGCGCGATGTCCGCCAGCGCCTGCTCGTCAGGATTGGGGTTCACGGCGCAGTCACCGTAGACCAGCACGCGGTCGGCGAGCAGCATGAAGAACACCGAGGACACAATGTTCACGCCCTCGCGAGTCTTCACGAACTCCAGGGCGGGGCGAATGGTGTTGGCGGTCGTGTGCACGGCGCCGGAGACCATGCCGTCAACGTCGCCCAGTTGCACCATCATGGTGCCGAAGTATGAACCATCGGCCATACGTTCGAGCGCCTGCTCCTTGGTTACACCCTTATGGGAACGCAGCTTCACGTACTCGTCCGCGTAACGGTTGCGCAGTTCCTCGTCATGCTGGAAGTCGATGAGGTTCAGACCCTCGTCCTCGAAGTTCAGATCGATGCCCTCGGACTGCGCCATGGTCTTGATTTGCTCCGGATCGCCCAAGATCGTGAGGTCACAGAAGTTGCGGCGGTGGATCATTTCCGCGGCGCGCAGGATGCGGGGGTCCTCGCCCTCCGGCAGCACCACGTGCTTGCGATCGGCGCGCGCGGATTCCACGAGCTCGTGCAGGAAACGCAGCGGCGTGCGCTTCACGGGCCGCGGCAGGTTCATGCGCCCGGCCAGCTCGTCACTGTCCACGTACTGGGACCACGCACCGCGGGCCGCCGCGACCTTACGGGGGTGGGCACCGCCCAGGGTGCCGCGCGTGCTGGCCACGGCGCTGGCGGCATTGAACGTGTCGCGATCGGTCGTCATCACCGGGAACGGTGCGGCCGCCAGCAGGGAAGCGACGGCTCCTTCCGGTCGGAAACCACCGGTCAGCAGCATGCCGGAAGGCACCGGCAAAGACGCCGCGAACGACGACGCCAGGGTCGCCGACATCACGTCCGTCCGGTCACCCGGGGTGATCACCAGATCGCCGTCCGCGAGTTGATCCAAGAAGTGGCCCACGGTCATGGCCGCGATCTTGATGCCCTTCATGTCGCGGTCCAGGGAGTTGTCGTTGAGGTCCGTTCCGAAGCCCTGGGCGTCCACGAGTTCGGCGATCGTCGGATTGGAGATCGCGGTGACCTCGGGGATCACGTAGACCGGCAGGTTGTGGGCCCCGGGCTTGGCGCGACGGGTCAGTTCTTCGACCTCATCGGGATCGGCGCGGTTGACGATCACCGCGTAGATGTCGCAGCCGGCCTGACGCAGTTCGGTGCGGGTCACGTCCACGGCGTTGACGGTGTCCTCCACCGACTCAGCCTCGTGGGCGCTGATCACCGCGGCCACCGAGCAGCCCATGTTGTTGGCCAGGCGAGCATTGAGATCGAACTCCGCGGTGGCCGCGTTGTGCGCCACCAGGTCGGTACCGTCCACCAGGATCACGTCACACTCGCGGGCCATTTCCGAGTAGATGGAGACCGCGGCCGAATCTAGTTCGTCATGGTCACCGGAGGCCAGGATCTCGCGGGTACGAGCCAGGGAAAGGCCGCCGCGGCAGCGGGAATCGGGCAGATCGAAGGTACGCTTCATGAGCTGGAGTGCGGAATCCTGCTCGGGGGAGTCGCCGTCGTGAACGGGACGGAAGAACCCGAGCTTGTCCGTGCTGTTGAACAGTGTGTCCGCCAACCCCAATGCCACCAGTGTCTTGCCGGACTGCGGTGTCATGGCGGAAACGTAGATGCCCTGGGTCATGGAGAATGGTCCCTTTCGATTGGCGGTCTGCTGTCTCAGTTTAGAGACGAGACATGAGCGCCGCGGCAACAATGGCGTGAATATCGATGGTTTCACGGGTGCTTCGGTGAGAGAAGTGCCACACTGGAACCATGTTGGTCGCATTCTCAGTCTCTCCCAGCGGCGGGGACAACCCCGACGCCTCCGTACACGACGCCGTGGCCGCAGCCGTCCACGTGGTCCGCGAATCAGGGCTCCCCAACCGCACCGATTCCATGTTCACCACCATCGAGGGTGAATGGGACGAATGCATGGAGGTGGTCCGCCAAGCCACCGCAGCGGTTGCCGAATACGGCCCGCGCGTTTCCTTGGTGCTCAAGGCGGACATTCGCCCCGGGCACACCGGCGAACTTTCCGGCAAGGTCGAGCGTCTTGAGGCCGCCATTCACAGTCACGAGCTGAACCGTGCGCAGGAACGTCGCGGCATTACGTCCGGCTCCGCGGATCAGAAGTAACCGGGTACCCCGGTCTCAGTGAGCAAGAAACGCAACCGTAAGAATCGGCAAGACCAGGCAGGGCCGGTGGGTGCGGCGTCGTCGGACGCCGTGGGCTTGATTGAAGGCACCTGGCACACGGACACCGGCACCGTGCAGCTCGAGCATGATCAGTACGTGCCCGGCGCGTGGGTGCTGCGTGTGAACGGCGTGCCGTCATCGCACATCGTGCCCGACCGGCCGGACCAGCTCGAATTCGAGTACATGCGGTGGTTCACTGCGCTCGCCGAAGAGCACATCGACCGCCATCTGGACCCCACCACCCTGCGCATCCTGCACCTGGGCGGCGGCGCGTGTTCAATGGCCCGCTACTTAGCCTGGCGCTATCCCGATGCCCGCCAGGTGGTCGTGGAGCTCGACGCCGCTCTGACGCGCCTCGTGCGCGAATGGCTCGATCTTCCCCGCGCACCCCTCCTTCGTATCCGTGCCGGCGAAGCCCGTGAAGTCACTGAATCACTGCACAAGTCCTCGCGCGAGGTGATCCTGCGCGATGTGTTCGCGGGCGAGCAAACCCCCGGCCATTTGCGGACTGTGGAGTTCGTTCGGCACGTGGATCGGGTGTTGACCCCGGACGGGATCTACCTCATGAACGTGGGAGACACCCGCAACCTTAAGGGCACCCGCGCGGAGCTCGCCGCACTACTTGAGGTGTTCGAGCACGTGGGTGCTGTTGCAGATGCCGCGATGCTCAAGGGCCGCCGCTACGGCAACGTGGTGCTGGTCGCTTCGCACGCGCCGCTGCCCGAACCGGGATCCGCAGCGGGTGCTGCCCTGGCCAAGGAACTGCTGGGTGGGCCGTTGCCTGCGCAGTACAAGGACACCGAATGGTGCCGCCAGCTCGTGGCCGAGACTCGGCCGTGGAACGACAAACAGGCGGATCAGATGCCGGCGGTGGGGACCATTACGGGCGCGTGAGAAGTCCCGGAGCAACCGTCCGGCACCGTAGGGCCCGGATCGTGGCGGCGCGAGCCATTTCATGCCGGATTACTGCAAAGTAGGGCCGCCTACCGTGCAGTAAGGCGAGATCAGATGGTCCTCAGCCCTCCCGCTCCCCGCCGCGCGACCGTAGCGTGGAGCCATGACTAGCTACATGCATTCATTGGCCATCGACGCCCACGACCCGAAAGCTCTTGCTGATTTCTGGTGCAAGGTTCTGAACTACCAGATCGACTACGAGGAAGAGGGATTCGTCAGCACCACCCCCAAGGAGGGGCGGAGCCTGCGACTGGAATTCCTGCAGGTCCCCGAGGGCAAGACCGTGAAGAACCGGCTCCACCTGGACATTCGCGCCCAGGATTCGAGCCAGGAGGCGGAGGTCGCCCGAGTCGAATCCCTGGGCGCCTACCGCGTGGATGTCGGCCAGACGAGCAAGGACAGCTGGGTGGTCCTGGCCGACCCGGAAGGCAATGAGTTCTGCATCCTGGCGGGCTTGGAAGAGTAATCCATACTGGCCAGTGTGTGGATAGTCCAAGCGCTGGTCAGGTCTCAAGGGCAGATCTTCTTCCAGCGCGCCGTGCTGAGCGGGCTGTTGGTCCTGCTGGCTCTGGCGGTGGCGTCGCCGTGGTTGGTGGGTTTCGCGGTGCTCGGAGCTGCGGTGCAGACTGGCGTGTCCGTGCTGCTGCGCCGCCCGAGGGGCACATCAGCGAGACTGTCCTCGTGCGGTGGTGACCGGGGTTCCCGCGGTCGCACCGGGCCCGGGCCCGGATTCGGGTCCCGGTCGGAACGTCATGGTGCGGACAGAGCCGCGCCGGGTTCGGAACTCGTCGCTGGGCAGCCCCAACGTCCTGCCCCGAGCAGCGGATCCCACCGAGCCTCCGCCCTGGCCATGTCGAGCCTGTCCACGGACGCCACCGCTCGCCGGGACGCCGCGGACGGCATCCACGGCTTCTGTGGAGCCCTCACCGGCTGCGCCGCATTCCTCGCCTGTGGCCCCTCAACCGCCGCACTCGTCTGGACCTTCCTGGGCAGTGCACTGTGCGCCCTGCTCGTACGAGCACTCGAACGGCTACGCATCTTCAACTGGCTGCCCATGCTCACCGGCCCATTCTGTGCGGTCAGCACCGCCTTGAACCCCGTGTTCGCACGGTGGCACCGAGATGCAGAGTCTCCGGGAGCACCGCCGTTCGAGCTCCTCGGACCCATCCCGGACCTGGTCACCGGCACTGTCCGAGCCTCCGCCCAAGTTCTCCTGACCGATCACTTGATCACCGGTTTGCTGGTCCTCGCCATCATGTTCTTTGCCGGCGTGCGCGAAGGTCTGTGGTCCCTCGTGGGCGCACTTACAGCCACAGCCCTGGGTTTCTGGCTCCTCGGTTGGCAACCCACCATGGCGGGCCTGGCCGGCTACTGCGGCTTCTTGACCGCACTCGCCCTGGGGGCGGTTTTCCCACGCAACGACGCCGCTCGCGCAGTTCGTGTGCTCGTCCCCTTGGTGGGTGCCTGCCTCACAGTCCCACTCTGGTGGGCGCTGCAGCAGGCCGGAATGGCCGTCTATACGTGGCCGTTCGTGCTGACCACGTGGGCGATACTGTTCGCGCAGCGACGGTGGGCGAGGCGGGAACGGGCCGGGGCGGCGTCGTAGTCGAAACCGGGTCAAGCGCGGCGCAACCCACGGGCGGAACGCGCGGGACCAAGGGGATGTCGCGCGCGAAACCCCTGGCCAACCGCACGACAACCTGCGAGTTAAGCAGTCCAGCCCTCAATCACAGCGATGCCGAAGAAGATCACGAATGCGCCGGCGACCACGTACATGAGCGGGTGGACGTCGCGCCAGCGGCCCTGGACCAGGCGGATGAACACGAAGGACACGAAGCCCGCGCCAATGCCGTGCGCAATGGAGTAGGTGAACGGCATAACGGCGAAGGTCAGGAACGCGGGGACCGAGACGCCCCAGTCTTCCCAGTCGATGTGCACCACGTTCTTGGCCATCAGGAAGCCCACCACGACCATGGCGGGTGCCACGGCCTCGAAGGGCACCACGTTGACCAGCGGGGTCAGGAACATGGCCAGGAGGAACATGATGCCGGTGACCACGTTGGCCAGGCCGGTGCGAGCGCCGTCGGCGATACCGGTGGAGGATTCCACGAAGATTTGGTTGGACGAGACCGAACCGGCACCACCGGCCACGGCGCCGAACGCGTCGACCAGCAGCACGCGGTCCACGCGCTCGATCTGACCGTTCTTGTCGACCAGGCCGGCCTGCTGGGAGAGGCCCACCATGGTGCCCATGGCGTCGAAGAAGATGGACAGCAGAATGGTGAAGATCAGCAGCATGCACGCGATTACGCCCAGTTCACGGAACGCGGCGATGGGAGCGGCGGAGCCAATCAGGGAGAGGTCGGGCAGCGCGAAGAAGCCCTCGGGGTTGGCGGGAACCACCAGGGACCAGCCGTCGGGGTTCTCCACGGAGGAACCGGACGGGGAGACCGCCTCGAGGATGTGCGCGAAGATCGTGGTCGCGACCACCGCGATCAGAATGCCGCCGCGCACATTACGGACCAGGAGCGCCACGGTCAGCAGCAGACCCACCACGAACGTGAGCGTGGGCCAGCCGAACAGCTCGCCTCCATTGCCCATCTGCACGGGGACGGTGGTGCCAGCAGCGTCCGGGATGCGGCGCACGAAGCCCGCATTCACGAAACCGATGAGCGCGATGAACAGGCCAATACCCACCACGATCGCGGTCTTCAGCGACGGTGGCACGGCGTTGAACACCGCGGTTCGGAAGCCCGTGAGCACCAGAACCACCATGATCAGACCGGCCCAGATGACGAGTCCCATGACCTCGGGCCAAGTCAGACCCGGATTCGTGGCAATCGTGACAGCCAGGAACGCGTTCACGCCCAGACCGGTGGCCAGCGCGAACGGGGACTTGGCCCACACGCCCATCAGGATGGTCAGCACGCCTGCGACCAGTGCGGTCACGGCAGCAACGCGCTCGCCGCCCAGCATGTTGCCCGCGCCGTCGGGCCCGTAACCGAGCACGAGCGGGTTCAGCACCACGATGTAGCTCATGGCAATGAACGTGGCCAGGCCGCCGCGGATTTCACGGCCCACGGTGGAGCCGCGCTCGGAGATGTAGAAGAAGCGGTCCAACGCACCGCGGGGTTCGCGCGTCTGTGGAGTGGGCTTGGTCGGTGACGACATGAAGATCCTCACGGTCAAAGGCACAGCGGTAGCGCGGGCTCGGGCTACCGATATGGGGGCGTTTGTGTAGAAATACTACGCCGACGGCGCTCGGTTCCCTTACGAAATAAGCGTTCGCGAGCGGCGTCGACCTTTAGTTAGGTGAGTCTGCCCAAATTTCACTACCGTAGAACCCAGTCCCCGCAAGCACGCGAGTGTGCGTGCGCGTTGAAAGGAAATACCAGCTGTGACAGCACCAACTTCAGCACGTCCGTTGCGCGTTGCCGTGATCGGAGCAGGTCCGGCGGGCATTTACGCTGCCGACATGCTCACCAAATCCGAGGCTGTGCGGGAAGGCGAGCTGGACGTCAGTGTTGATCTCTATGACCGCTACCCCACCCCGTTCGGCCTGATCCGTTATGGCGTGGCTCCCGACCACCCGCGCATCAAGGGAATCATCACCGCGTTGCGCTCGATTCTGGGTCGTGGTGACATCCGCTTCTTCGGCAATGTGGAGTACGGCAAGGACCTCACGCTCGGTGATTTCATGGCCCACTACGACGCTGTGATTTTCGCCACCGGCGCCGTCAATGATGCTCCGCTGGAGATCCCCGGCGCGGATCTGGACGGTTCCTACGGTGCCGCCAAGTTCGTCGCCTGGTATGACGGTCACCCCGACTACCCGCGCACCTGGCCGCTCAACGCCAAGGAAGTTGCTGTGATCGGCAACGGCAATGTGGCGCTGGACGTGGCGCGTGTGCTGTCCAAGCACGCTGACGACATGCTCGTCACCGAAATCCCGGGCAACGTCTACCAAGGGCTGCGCGATTCGCCGGTCACGGACGTGCACGTGTTCGGCCGCCGCGGCCCGGCGCAGATCAAGTTCACCCCGCTCGAGCTGCGTGAGCTGGCCAAGTCCCGCGACGTGGACATCGTGCTCTACGACGAAGACTTCCAGTTCGACGAAGCGTCCGAGCAGGCCATGGTCGAGAACAATCAGACCAAGGTCATGATGAAAACGCTCAACAAGTGGCGTGAGGACGATTCGCCCAAGACCGCGTCCCGCCGCTTGCACCTGCACTTCCTGCAGACGCCCTCCGAGATTTTGGGCGACGAGGACGGCAAGGTCAACGGCATCCGGATGGAGCGCACACGCCTCAACGGCGACGCTTCCGTGACCGGCACCGGCGAGTACATCGACTACCCGATTCAGGCGGTTTACCACGCCATCGGTTACCTGGGTTCGCCGCTTCCGGAGGTCCCGTTCAACCCCGAGCGCGGCGTGATTCTCAACGAGGAAGGCCGCGTGATCGACGCCGAGGGCGCCGTGGTCCCCGGCGTTTACGCGACCGGTTGGATCAAGCGCGGCCCGGTGGGCCTGATCGGCGCCACCAAGTCCGACGCCCTCGAGACCATCAACCACTTGCTCGAGGACCGCACCGCCCTGGCCGATCCGGACTTCCCGGAGCCCTCCGCCATCGAGTCACTGCTCGAGGAAAAGGGCGTCGAGTACACCACCTGGGACGGCTGGCTCGACCTGGACGAGTACGAGCAGAACCTCGGCCAGTCCTCCCACGACGCCGAGGGCAACCCCCGCGAACGCGTCAAGGTGGTCGACCGCGACGAGATGCTCTCCGTTTCCCGCCGCGGGGTCCACGCCCGTAGCTAGTTCTCGTCGGTAATTACCCGCCGACGACGCCGCCCCATCCAGTTCCCGCGTTCACTCCGGGCTGGGTGGGGCGGTGTTGTTTAGGTGGCAACTGCGGGCTGATCGACAGTGAGACCCGAGAATCGAGTTTTCCCGGTTGTGCCGTCGATCAGGATGCAGGGTGGTCCGGGGTAGTGGCTCTCATGCCAACCAGAGTGCACGGTGGCTCGAACTCCACATCGGGCAAGTGTCATTTCTATCGGCTGGATGGATTTCTAGTCTCCGAGATATGAAGAAACTCGGTGAGCCTTTAGAACTTGGACCGCGCCCGCTCGTCAGGTCCTCGGCACAGCTGGGTAGTCGAGCTCGAGATCTTGAGAGACGCCCGGGGACTCACAAATTGGTTCGGGGAATGTGGGTTTGCTCGGAAGCTTCGCCGGAGCCAGTCCAAAGGTCCCTGCTGTTGCACGACCACTATTCGAAGAATGGCGTGGGACTGAGTATCACCGGCATTCACGCGCTGGAGTTGTTCACGCTGCCGGTCGGGTACACCAAACGCTGGGTCAACGACTTCTTGAGCGACCCATCACCCCCGCGGGCACGCGAACTGAGGCAGGCGTTCGAAATCCCTCATCTTGCGTGGTCGGGATCCCGCCCCACGGTACGTGAGCAGGGAATGCGATTAACCAAGTCCCATGGGCTGAAAACCTATGCGGGTCCCTGGGGCACGCGACTGGCCCATCCAGTCGAAGCTATGGTGGCAGCAGCACCATATCTGTCTCAATGGCGGCTGACTGCCTGTCTGGACGCGCTGATGTCTGGAGCATTGCAGATTCCAGAGTTCACCCCTCAGCCCGCAATGACAAACGAGGAAATTACGGCAGCCATTTCATACCTGCCAGCGCGGAACCCAGCCGTCATCGCGGCGAAGCGGGCACTGAGGAACGCGGCAGAACCGGTGTGGTCACCCATGGAGACGTTGATGCGCCGGATGGTTGTCACCCAAGGATTTCCGGAGCCGATCTTGAACCACCCCGTTATGATCGAAGGTGAACTCGCCTACCCGGATCTTTCCTGGCCCGAACTGCGAGTGGGCCTCGAATACAACGGTGAGATCCATTTACTGGATCGCCGCACGTACGGCACGGAGATGAATCGCATCCGCACTTTTCAAGATCACGGCTGGGATCTCAACATCTTGGTGCTGGACGATCTCGAAGATCCGGCTCTTCGTTGGAAGTGGATTCAGTGGTTGGCTGAAAAGCTCAATCGCCGCTCCCAACGCGCAGGCTGATCAACGTTAGAGCCCCGGCAGTCGGCGGCTCGTAATCTGATGAACGTTAGAGCCAGGAACTCGGATTTCTAGGGTCCCAACGTCGACCAATTTTCAGACCCCAGGAACCAACGGTTGTACCGTCAATTAGATTGCACGAGCGACATGCTGCGCATCGGAAACAGGGTCGAAACGTGGCTCTTCAGAGTTGAGTGTGGGGTGAGGCGTCGAGTCCACCGGTGATGAGGAGCATGCGGAGGCGGTAGTGCTCGAAGTTGCGGAAGCCGCGGGCGATGCGGCGGCCGAGTTCGATGATCCCGTTG
>NZ_NSGI01000010.1:0-98016 GCF_002295155.1 Kocuria sp. WRN011 | reverse complement strand
CCGCATCCGCCTGCCCCAGGCATGGCCCTGGCAACAGGGATTCGAGCGGCTCTTCACCGCCGTCCACCCGCCACCGGCATAACCACCCGACCACCCGCCGGGCATCGGCACAACCGAAAGAACATCAATGGAACACCACCGGTAGCGAGGCCGGCCACCACGTCACGCCAAAAAACGGCTCAGTGCCGATCCGGGATATCGGCCGCCGGCCCTAACCTGAGTCGGTGGATCGAGGCTAAACAACCCCTGGTTGATACGTTGTCGCAGCTGCAAACCCAGCTCGATGAGTTCGAGATCATCTACAACACCCAACGCCC
The DNA here is from genome assembly GCF_002295155.1 of Kocuria sp. WRN011. Lineage (NCBI taxonomy): Bacteria > Bacillati > Actinomycetota > Actinomycetes > Micrococcales > Micrococcaceae > Kocuria > Kocuria sp. WRN011. Next base: position 97,699 of record NZ_NSGI01000010.1, on the reverse strand, counting down.
CCATCAAAGCCTCCCAGAGCGGGTGACCCCGTTCCAGGCCTGGAGCGCCCAACCCAAAGCACCGCCACCGCAGTTACCGGCCGAGAACACCGTGAGCATCAATCCCGGCCCACGGCCGTCCCAATGGCAGCACCGCACCTGGACACCGGGCGTAGACGATCACGGGCTACGACTGGTGTCCTCGATAGGGGTGATCCAAATCCACACGGTGAATTTTCATCTGGGCCTGGCACTAGCCGGAGCCACAGTCGCAGCAGTCTGGGACAACAACACAGTCATGATCGCTACCACCGACGGGGAACTACTGATCACCTACCCCGCCCCAGGAAGCGATCACGCGCCCAAGGACACGAGGTACTTCAGCAAGAAACATGCCCTGGAAATCACCCCAGCACTACAGAAACTGTTACGGAAGTCCTGACACACCAAACGTCACCGATGTCCTGACACAAAACCGTCACCAAAGACCTGAGACTTCACAATCTGGTGTTCACCGCTGCGAGGGTTATACCCCGCTTATGGAATTCGCTCTTATTCCCGGCCGCATGATGGGGACGCTCTGGCCGGAAGGATCCGGCGGCACGGAAGTCATGCTCAATTGTTTGGACGCTGTCGGCGGTCTACTGGTGGCCGTGGTTTCGGCTGCGCCAGTGGACCGAGTCGGATGGCACCCATACGGTAACCCCGACAGGTCCGCGCTCACTGCCATGGGAATTGTGGAACTGGTTCTGCACACCTATGACATTCTCTCCGCACACGGCATCGACTACCGCGGACTGGTGAACCCTGTTTCTTCCGGCCTGGGCCGTATCTTTCCTCGCGCAACCCGTTCAAATGATCCTTGGCAGGACCTGCTCACCGCAACGGGCCGCACCAGTGAGACTCGTGGCATCCGCTGGCGTTGGGATTCGAGTTCGAAACCAGCTGACACGCTGGGGCCCTAGTCCCAGCCCCGTGGAGAGTGGGTTTCCCTCCACTAGCGGCGTCCGCGCGGCGACTGCTCCGCGCGGCGCTGACGGAGTGCCAGGCTTGCCGCGATAGCTCCGCTCATTCCATGGACCCCGGGCCCAGGCGGCGTGGTACCCGAGCAGAGGTACCAACCCCGTCTTGGAAGTGTCCACGGTGCTGTGGCAACCCCTTCCAAACGTCCACGTAGGCCACTCCCCGGACGCACACCCGCGTGTCCGCTGGTCACCAGTTGGAGACCCCGAGTCGCACCGGAAGCGATGTCACCTCCGACGTAGTTCATGTTGTACTCAGCCATGCTCGCCGCCGTGCTCGTCCGCGCATCGAGAACGGTCTTCGAAAATCCGGGAGCATACCGCTCGATCTCTCGCGTGATGAGGTCGGCAGGATCCACGCTGGAGTCCGCGGGGACGTGCGCGTAGGCCCAGACGGTGTGCAGACCCCGGGGCGCACGAGTGGGATCGAAAACACTCGGCTGGGACACGAGCATCACAGGATGCTCGGCCAGGACCCCATGACCGACGCTCCTCTCCGCCGAGGCCATCTGCCGCCAGGTTCCACCAACGTGCACGGTGGCGGCCTCGGAGAGTCTTGCATCGCTCCACGGAATGGGGGCGTTCGTCACGAAATCGGCTTTGGCTGCGCCCGGCCCATAACGGCGTGGCCCACGTCGCGTAACGGCCTCACCGATTTGACCGCTCCGACGATCGACGCCGCCGGCAGCGGAGTGAGCAAGCTCGGCGTCCGTGTCCCACAGAACGAGATCCGCGGTCTCAATTTCCTCGGGCAAATCGTGCGGAGACACGGGTCGGTTGCATTCGATCTCTCCTCCCAGCTCCTCCAAGTGCTCCACCAGGAAGTCGGTGATGCGCTGGGTTCCGCCGATGGGGATGGGCCATCCCGCAACCAGACCAGCCCCTCCGAGCAGGAGCCCGGTCCCGAGTGCCAGGGGTGCCCCCGGGGGAAGCATTGCGTGCGTCGCTATCCCCGCGAAGGTGGCAACGGTCCTGCCCAGCGGTCCGCTGCCGCTCTCCATGGCCTGTGCAAACGGGCGTGGCGGGGTGACGAATTCGACACTCCGCTGGAGTCCGATACGGCGGAAGAAGGGAGACAGCCGCGCCAACGGGTGGACGGCGGAACAGTGATCATGAACGGTACCGAAGCGCTCGTTGAGGAAGGAACGCATGCCCCCGCCCGGCGTCGTCGTCGCTTCGAGAACTCGCACCCGCGCGCCTCCCCGGGCCAGTGTTATGGCCGAGGCCAGGCCGTTCGGCCCGGAGCCGACAACGACTGCCCGAGCCGGGGGCGCACTGGTCATCTCCGCTGACTCGCTGCCCGCGAAGGCTTCTTGAAAACGATGTAGGCGAACGCAGCGCTGAAGCCGACGGCGAGCATACCCCTGACGACCGGGCTAACATCCCAACTTTGCAGGACTCCCAGGAAAACGAAGAGGATCGCGACTGTCCCGAGAATGGCTACGAAGGTACGGAGAAGCATGAAAAGTTTCCTTTCGTGTCGTCTTGTCAGCGAAGTGATTTATTCAGTCGTCGGCCGGCGCCGGTTGCCCCGAGGAGCGCCGACGAAAGAGCCGCCGCCAATCCTCGTTGACGATTCCCCAACGGTATAGCCGCACCCCGAGGAAGGACAGGACGACCACGGCCACGGCCGTCAAGATCCCACCGACCACCAAGGTTGGTGTCCATCCAGAAACCACACTGACGATCGGCCCGAGAACCAGCGAGAACGGGGGAATCGCGACCAGCGATTGAACCCAAGGGGCTGACGGGTCCTGAAGCGCGAAGATCGCTACGACGAACAGACCCAGATTCAGCAGCTGCAAGGGCGCTTGCAGCGCTGCCCCCTCCGCTGGTGACCGGAGCAGGGAGCCCAGCCCGGCATAGAGGAAGCCGAAAAACAGGAACCCCAGGACATACCAGATTATCGCGTGCGGGAGAACCGTGAGAACTAAACCTACGGTTGCGCTGCTCCCGGTCACAGTCAGAAGTCCCGCCGCCATCACCCCGAGCAAGAGCAGTTGGGCGACGCCGGCCAAACCCGTGCCACAGACTTTCCCCGCGATAAACCCGTAAAGGTGAAAACGTGGAATCAGGATGTCAATGACCCTGTTTCCCTTCTCCTCGATGGTCCGCTGCGCCACGAGCGACGCATTGCTGACCACCAGGTTGAACCCCACAAGGACAACGAAATAGGCGATGACCAGGAGTTGGGCTTCGTTCTCGTCCTGTTCCACCGCTGAGATGGCCGGTGCCTCGAGGGATGTGGACTCCCCCTGGCCGTCCAAGTAGGCCAACCGGATTCTGTCCACCGACTGGCTCAACTCGTTCTGTTCGGAGGCCTTCCGCACTTCAAGGGCGTTTCCCTCGGGCCCCTGCGGACTCACGCTCCACAGTGCGTCGGCTTCCTCGGGCAACGTCTCGCTGTTCGTGACCTCAAGGTTTACCCCAACTTTGTTTGCCGCAGTGGAGAGCTCTTGTGCTTGTGACGACGAAGCGCCCGTCACGGCGATGGTCTTTTCACCGCTGTCCGGGGACAGGATCCGCGGGACAATGAGCATGGCCAACATGATGAGCAGCACGGTGGCGAGAGTAATGACTGTCGAACGGGTCCAGAAGGAGCGCTTGAACTCGCGTTGTGTCACCACACCCAGGGTACTGAGGAACGCGGGCTTACTCATGCGACCTCCTCTCGGTGGGAGGAATGCTCTCGGAAGACATGGATGAGGCCACGTTTCTCGGATGTCACGTCAATGATGGAGAATCCCTGGGTCTGGATCGTGTGAATCAGCTCGGTCAGCTGAGTGGGTGTTTCGGCATTTTCGCTCTGGTGCACTCCGTAGGAGTCCTCGAAGGCCACGTGGAACTTCCGCTGGCCGGTGAGGTTCTCGATGAGGTCTTCGGCGAGCACCTGTCCGTCCTGGATGAAGATGACCCTGTCGCTCACATCCTCGACTACATCCAGCTGATGGCTCGAGAAGAGAACCGGCTTGCCGGAGCGCGCGATGACGCGAAGGATATCCGCCAGCTCGCTAACTGCTTGCGGGTCAAGTCCACTGAAGGGTTCGTCGAGGACTAGGGCATCCGGATCTCCCAGAAGAGAGCAAATAATTTGCACACGTTGCTGGTTCCCCAGACTCAGGTCACCCAGTTTGTGATCCGCGTACTTTTCGATTCCGAACTGGCTGAGACCGGACTTGACGTAGAATGATGCGCGCTCCTTGGACAGTCCGAAGGTCCGCGCGATGTACATGAGCTGTTCGAAGACCTTGTCCTGCTGATAGAGGCCCCGTTCCTCAGGAACGTAACCAATGCGGCGTCGTGCTTCCTCCGTGATGGGCCGACCGTCCGCCAGGACGTGTCCCGCATCTGCCGAGATGAGTCCGATTAAGACCCTGATCGCGGTGGATTTCCCGGCACCGTTATTCCCGACAAATCCCGTGACCATTCCGGACGGCAGATCGAATGAGACCGATTCCAATGCTCGCTTCGTCCCGAAGGAGTGGGTGATGTCTCTCAGAGCGAGGTCCATGTGCCCCTTTCGTCAGGGCCGGACGCGGCTGCCGCGTCGGCCAGAATCCAATACAGTCCCCGTTCTCCGTCTTCCTCGTCCCACACGAGAACGTTCCAGCCTGCCCGCTTCAAGAGCGCAGAGTATTCCTGGGGACCCCGTAGGGTGACCTTCTCGGTCATCGTCCCGGCCTTTGAGGCCTCAGCCCCGTGGGTGATCGTTGTTCGCAGCTCCGCAGCCCGACCTCCGTCGACGAGGTTCGTAACCGTACGCGCCTGGCCTCCCTGGTCGAGTGGCAGCATTGTGGTCAGCCCGTTGTCAGGAACATGGGTTCGGAAATAAAGGGGCGAATACGCCTCAATGGCCAGCCGCCCTCCCTCTGGCACCAAAGTACGAACCTGCCGGAGCATCATCAGGAGATCATCATCGTCACTGATGCAGCACATTGAGCCGAGGCTGACGTAGGCACCGTCACTGCGCAAGTCGTAGAGGTCGGCCGCGTTCTGTTCTTCGGACAAATCGATGAGTCTCGTGTGAACGCGGCTCGCGGCTTCCGAATCGGCCTGAAGTTTCGCATTGAGACGCTCCACCATGTGGGGTGATATTTCCGTACCGGATACCTGGAATCCACGCCGTGCGAGGGGTAATGCCACGCGTCCGGTTCCGACACCGATCTCCAGGAGATTCTGCGCGCCCTCGAATACCTGGCAGAGCATGTCGACCGTGGGTCCGGCGCCGGTTTCACCACCGGTCAGAGCGTCGTAGTTCTTGGCATACACGCCGTTGTACTCGATGGCGTTCACATGACCTCCGTCTCTACCGCGCTACGTGACAGCACGGGGCTCACATAGTCGTAAGCGACATCTTCGACCTCGGAATACCCACTAAATCTGGCGATCAGCCATTGGACTTGGGAGAATTCGGGTGATTCCGCTAACGGGTGATCACGGTCCGCTGCTCGACGAACGTAATTCGACAGTAGGGAAAACGCCGAGAGCTGTCGTGTTTCCGAGGCGGAAATTCCGGAATTCACATTGGACAAAAGGCCAGCGGTCACATCGAAAACGGCCTTCTCCTCTCGGCGACCCGGGAACCAGAATGCATGAACCAATTTTCGCTGCTGAGCTTGGTTGGCGCTGTACCACTGCGAATACTCTCCCGTCTCGGGACTGTGGAAGCGGTAGAGAAGGTGGGTGTCGTCAACTGCGGGCTCCGGTGCGAAGAATCTCCAATTGGGAATCAGAAGACCGGTGGGATCAGCTTTGCGAAGCTTGTCGAAGCCGCGGTCCGGGTGCTGGGACACCACTGTCACCACAAGCCAGGCGGCCATGGCAGCCACCGTGATTCGTTCCTTCAAAGGCCCTCGGGGGGATGCTTGCGCCGTCATGATGCACCCTCCATCACGTTCTCGAGGAACTCGACGACGGCGCTACAAGTCATGGACGAACCCTGCTCGTCCATCATCAGGCCCAAGTGTGTCGACCCCACGATCCGGACCAAAGCGGATCCCTGCGAGGTGAGGTAATCGTCGTAGAGGAGACGATGGCCAGGGCGACTCGCCTCGGTATCGTCTCCCACGATAAGTAGGGCCGGAACAGTTAATTCCGGGGTCTTCAATTGACCATCCAGAAGTGCCGGATAGACGTACTTCCATTCCCGTGCAGCCCCGGACCAGATCCGGGGTGTCTTGAGTTCTGTGGCCAGGTTCTTGGCCAACTCGGGGGCCGCCTGACTGGATATGTTGGCCCCGGAGTCCAGGAGCCAGCCAAGCCCCAGTCGGACACTGGCCGGTGCCAGCTTCATGGTGGAGTGGATATTTCGGGCACCCACTCGCTGCGGAGAATTGGCAATGAGTTCTTGAGGGTGCGTTGGCTCCACCAGAATGAGCCCGGATATTCGGTCCCTCATGTCCTCATGAGCAGCAAGGATCGCGGCGATATAGCCGCCCAATGAGTGTCCCATGATCCAGACTTGCTCCCCGCGTGCTTGATCGATGACCGCCTGAAGGTCCAGGGCGGCTTCGTTGAAGCTCCACGGGGCATAGTGGGATCGAATTGAATATCCGTACCCAGCCCTGTCGTAGATGATGACCTCAAGATCCGGACGTGCCTCGCTCAGCAGTCGAGCCATGCGAGAGCACGAGAGGCTGGAAGCGAAGAACCCGGCATCGATGACCACTGTTCCGGTGGGGGCTTCGTTCGATGATGCACCGCCCAACCGAGAACCGATGCGCCGAAAGCTCAGAATATTGCTGGTTGTCGAGGTCGCTTGCTCCCGAGACTCATCGACAAACGCACGTTTCGCGTCCATGAACTGGTGGACGAAACGATGACCCAACCCAGCAGCGAAAACCGATCCGCCGAGTACCGCGAAGTCCTTGGTCACACTCGGGACGGAGTTCAGTCTGGGCCTCATTTCCGGCCTCCCTTCGAATTCAAGGTCCCCTTCGCGAGAGCACTGACACACGGATAAGTGCCGATGAAAGCGACAGCGAATCTGGACAGGCCCATGAATCGGGCGTTTGCGAGGTGAAAGGCCCCCATGAAGGTGAGAGCTGGATCGATGACCCGACCCTTGCCCAGCATAAAAGCGGGAAAGAACGTTTCCATGGTGAGCACGGAGTGGCTCAGTGCCCGGCTGGCCGACGGGTAACGCCGGAGCATGGTGTAGAGCCAGGAGTCCCCGTACGTCTGTGTGCGCATGATGAGAGGAAGCGCCTCACCTGAAATCCATTTCTGCCCTGGGAGTTTGGCCAGTCCGGAGGCGCAGTAGCTGAGGACGATCTGACAGGCAATGAACGCTGCAGCGTGGTCCCTGCCCCGGGTCGGATGGCTGAGTCGCCCAACAGCCGCTGCCGACTGAACGAGGAATGAAACTTGATCGGAACCGTCCGTGCCGTAAAAGTGTCGCGGGTAAACCGCCAACTGACTCAACGCCAGGTATCCATTCAGTATGGCGCGGGCGGTGTTGCGGTGTCCGGAATGGGGCGTGCTGCGTGGCACTAACAGTATGGCGGCCGCTACGGCGCGGGACGCATGGAGCGCCCCCAGCCGACCCTCGTGGGAGAAGTAATCGTAGATAGGCACCATCCAGCGGAGCGAATCAGGGAATCCTTCTCGCATTGAAGCCCAGTGATTCAAGCCGCCCAGGGTGCGATCCTGTGGGCGCACCACGTATTCCAGGCTACTCAGCAGATGAGTAGCGGCACCTGCTCGCTCCGTCACCTCAAGTGGATGAATGGCGGGGCGAGCAGGTGTTGCGCTACCCCGGAGTTCTTTCAGTATGCGCACCTGGGGCTCCTAGTTGCCACAACCCAGGACCGTGGCAGTGCACAGAGCGGCGCCACCACCGGCGACCGCAATGCCGCCCGCGCTGACCTTGGCACCGAGAACGACGCCGGCGCCGAACGCGGCGGGTGTAGCCAACACCGGAACGCCTTGTCGTTCGTGTATGGAGATCTCCGTGTGATTGACGTGTTCGAGAAGTTTGGCTGTTGGCTGCATGGTTTCCTTTCGTCGATCTTGCGAGTCGGATTCCCGACTCATTCTTCGAGCAATGTGCGCGGTTTAGTTGGCCACTGTCTTGTAAGCAACGTAGGCCACGCCGGTGACGGCACCGCCACCAACTACCACGCCGGCGGCTTTGGCAACCCCTGCTGCACCTACTGCGGCGAGCGGGCAGGCAAGAACCGGCGCGTCCGAGTAGGACAAGGGTCCAGATTCAATGTCCCCGCGCAGACGCGGTTCCACGTTGACGGCTTGCAGAACACTCACATTTCCTCCTTATATCGACTTTTTCCACCTGGTGAAATTATGTGGATCCTAAATGAAAAAGTTGAACCAGAAAGAATCCCGCTCAACCCATAGAAACCGTACAAAAGCGACGATAGGGCGTCAAATTACCCATCAAATTCACTAGTCAACGGCTTGATTCAAGACATGCGCAATGTATCGAAAGTATGCTTCCAGTTAGCCCACCTTTACTATTGATCCAGACTCCCGCTTCACGAGTACCGCATTCATGGTGCTGTGGTCATCCTGGACCGCCAGCCCGCTCGAAAGGGCTGCAATGTTGGAGGCTCGCCACTCGCGCGGGCCCGGTAGTGCGTACAGTTGACGCAGTCACTGCTGCCTATTGCCAGTGCGGGAGCCTGCTGGGGGGGCGCTGAAGTTGGGACGAATACCGCGGGTCACCGGCCATATATGGACCGGCTAACGGGATACTTTTTCATTTCCAGGGCAGTTCTTCTGTACCCATCCGAACGAGGTGCGCACGTTGAACAAAACGGCAATCGATGAGGGATCAAAGAAACATCGCTCATTGCGAGGGCCCATCATTCCCATCTTGGTGTTGTGCCTGACCGCAGGAGCAGCTCTCTTTCTCGGGCCGCGCATTCTGGACAGTTTTCGAGTGGAAAATGGCCGCGTGTACGTGGGTTCGGAATGCGAGGTTGAAACTTCGAATGGACGAACCAGGATCACCCGTGACGAGGCCAAACGCGCTATGACGGCCGTGGCACTCTCGGCACGTGGTGAGCGAGCCCCGAACACTGCCGATATCGACCCCGCGGTCATGCAGCGGCTTGCCGAGGGACCGCCCGAGGGTCCCGTGCCAAGCCTGCGTTGCCAGGGCACGACTGCCCCCGACTTACCGGAGCAAGAACTCACGCCCACCGGCCTCACACCGCGCACTCAGCAGTTGCGTGACGAAATGACCGCGGTCTTCGGTGATCAACCACTGGGTGGGTTCGCTCCCGGCGGTGTCAGCCAAGGCCATGGGGCCGAGTCGACGCACTACAGCGGTCGCGGCGTGGACGTGTTCTTCCGCCCGATCACCGAAGAGAACCGTCGTGACGGGTGGGTTCTCGCCCAGTGGCTCATTGCCCATGCCGATGATCTGGATATCCAATACGTGATCTTCGACGACAAGATCTGGAGCGCGCACAATTCTCGCGGACATTGGCAAACCTACGATGCTCCCGCGCCGGCCAACGACATCCTGCGCCACCGCGACCACGTGCACGTGGATGTTCTGCGGGGCGAACCCCAGTAGGAGGCGGCCCGCTCTACGAGTCGCAGCCGTGCCTCCACAACGCCAATCACAACCGCAGTAACCTCCCCAGGACAAAATTCTCGAACAGAAAGCAACCGCATGACACCCCCCTCTCCCGGTTCGGCTCAGGCCCTTCGACGCCGCCGACGTACCATTTTCTGCGGGCATGGCCGCCGATCCTCGGGTCACGAAGTACGTGGGTGACGGGGGCGTCTGGGATCAAGCCACCATTGAGGAGAAAACCCAGCAAGCGCTGCGGGGCACTCCTCTGAACGAGCCAGGGGCAGCACGGTGGTTCGTCGCCCATAGAATAGATCAACCCATGGGCGTCTTCGTTTACACGCGGCAGGAGTCTGGTGTCGAAATCGGGTACTGGGTGCCTCCCGAGTATTGGACGCAGGGAATCGCGGGGGCCATGATCGATGCAGGTCTGGAGATGATTCCGCGACTCTTCACTACCGACACCCTGATCGCGCATGTGGACCCGGCCAATGCGGCGTCGGGCCGGGTGCTGATCCGGCGGGGGCTCCACCTAGCGGGACGCGAAAACGGCCTGGACCGCTACGACTGGCAGGAAAGCCCTTTCGCTGGCTGCTCTTAAGGCGTTGACTGGGGCGAACCAGGTACAACCGAAGAACCGCCAAGGAGATCGGTCATGAACCGCGACGACCCAGAACGCATTGCCGCCCAGCCCAAACTGAATCAGCCCGATGCCGCACCGCCGGTGGTGGACCGGAATGCCTTCGACGCCGCGTTGGCGGAGCAAGTGGCCCGCGAGAAGGAAGTCACGCGACACAACGACCGGGTCTCGGCCGAGCGGCGTCGGCTTCCCATGGTGGAGGTCGAGAACTATACGTTCGAGGGCCCGGACGGGCCCGTGAAGCTGACCGACTTGTTCGGCGAGCGCTACCTACTGCTCGTGCAGAACGTGATGTTCGGCCCGGACTGGGAGCAAGGCTGCCCCAGTTGCACCTGGGCCGTGGACAACCTGCCGGCCAACATGGGACGGATCACGGAGAACGGGATCGCCTTCGCGCTGATCTCCCAGGCGCCCATCGAGAAGCTCGAGGCCTGGCGGGAAAAGAACGGCTGGCCGCACCTGTGGGTCTCCTCCCACGACACCAGCTACCACTACGACTGGGGTTGGACGCGCACGACCGACCAGGGCGAGGAGTGGCAACTGCCCGGCTATTCGTACTACCTCCTCAAAGACGGCGTGCCGTACCTGACGTACATGACGACGGCGCGCGGCACCGAAGCCATCCTGCCCACCGCGCACATCATGGACCGCACGGTTTATGGACGCCAGCAAGATTGGGAGGACAGCCCCGAGGGTTGGCCGCAATACCCGACATACGGCTGACTCTGAGCGGCAGCGACCGATTCACGGGATTACCAGGACGGGAATTGTTCGCGACTTATAGTTGTCCCGTGGCTCCCCTCCCCCGCGTGATCCGATTCCTGATCAGCCCCAATCGTGGTCTGCTCCTACTGGTTGTCTTAATCGGCATACTGCTGTTGCTGGTCTTCAACGCAGAAGTTGCCCTGATGTGGATCTCCGCTGCGCTATTCGTGTTGCTGGTCGCCTTCATCCTGGTGAGCGCAGTGCTGCCGCCACCCAAACCGTTTCGCGAGAGCCGCATTCTCACCAAGTTCATTTATCAGATCCTGCTGACCACGTGGAAGGGCCTCATGGTGGGTGTTGCCGCGTACCTGGGCGCACTGGTGACCATTGAGATCCAGCAGGCCTCGTCCAAGCCGGAAAATACGTTAGAGGCATTTGCCACGAGTATCACTGGCACCCTTCCTTTGGTGCTGACCATTGCGCTGACCGGCGGTCTTCTGACGTTCCTGCTCGCGGCGTCATTCGACGTGCACCGCACACCGCGAGGCGTCAAGCGTCAGGCCATGGCAGCTGCTGCGAGTAAGGCGCGCGGAGTATTCGGACGAGGTCGAGCGTCAGGTATATCTGAGAATTCGCTCGCCATTCAGTGGTGGGATGCAGCTACCTCCGGGTTGTGTTTGGCTGCCACGGCTTTTCTCACCGCTCCCGTGTTTCTCTTCACATCGCTCTACCGGATGGACATCTTCTCCTAGCCGCCTCCATCCCAGCGAGTGACCACGCAATTCCCAGCAACTTGAAAGTGGAACGCGACGCCCTGGAGCGCGAACTTGCGATCCAGCATGTTCGTCAGGAAGTCGGTAACGATCTTGATGATCAGGCCCCTCTTGTCCCACCAATCGGTGAGATGAGAGGGGCCTGATGTCGCCCTGAACAGGGCCGGCACGCTTTGGGCAGCGCGCCATAACGGACTTACCGCATCAGCCGCGCGTGACGGTCACCCGTCCGGTGCTGCGGTCCCACGTGGCCACGCGTCCATTGGAGAATTTCTGCTGGACGCCGCGCGCCACGGTGTATTCGTTGGTCACCGGGTAACCCCAGTTGCGTTCGTAGCCGGCGGCCCGCCACGCGGCACCGATGCCTCCGGTCATCTTCACGATGCGCACGCCGGTTTTCGGTGACCACATCGCACGATTGACGACGCCGCCGCGACGGTAGTCCTGATAGGCACCGCCCGACGCGGACCGTTCCGCGTGCGCGGGGTAACCCCACGCGCGCTCGTAGCCTGCGTTCTTGAAGGAAGCGCCAATCGCACCACTCCACTTCACGGGCGCCGCTGCGGTCTGCGGACTCCAGTAGTAGGTGTATCCGCGAGTGAACCCCTGGTACACACCACCGAGGAAACCGGTCCGCCGCTCCGCCGAGGTGGGCTGACCGTATTTAGCGGCCCCGCCCGTGTTCAGGTAGCTGGTTCGAATGGCACCTTTGACGAGGGAACTGGTCTGCGCCACCGCCGTGGTACCGCCCACGTTGGGCACGGCCTTGAGGTCGTGGCCGATCAGAGCGGGGTGGTTGTAGCCATAGTGGTCCACTCCTTGCAGGGTGCGCAGGGTTGCCCGGCCGAAGCCGGCATTCTTGTAAACCTTCTGGCCCTGGGCAGCCGCTGATTTGGCCGACCACTCGGGCGGATTGGTATTGCCCACCACATCCTTGGAACCGGCGTGCCACGTGATGGAAAGACCGCGCACCGCGGCGTTGGGGGCGGTCTGCATCCCGTTTGCGCCACCACCACCGATGATCGTGGCACCGCCACCGCGGATCCAGTTCTGCTGATCGGCCAACACCTCGTAGGTGATGAACTCGGCACCGCCGGAGTAACCGGCCAGCCACACGCGAGTCGTGTCCAGGCCATAGCTGTTGACCAGCGAATCCTTGAGCGAACGGAAGTACTGACCGTTCTTGTCGATGTCCTCCCACCAGGTGATGCCATCGCCGGTGGTTTTCTTATCGGGAGAGATCGGGACCACCAGAATCATGTTCTTCTTCCGAGCCTCGGAGGCCATGGCTTTCAACTGGGATCCACCGGGGTTGTGAACCCAGGTTTCCGAAGTTTTCCAGTAGTCACCGCCAAAGTAGAACATCACGCCAACGGGTTTGGAGCGATCAATGCCGTCCGTGTAGATGTGGTAGCTGGACTTCATGCCGTGGGCGGAGAAGGGTTTGAAATACGTGGTGGCCGGTGGATTGGCTGTGGCCACCTGCACCACGGGAGCCTCCGCGATGTGCGGAGAGGCGGGAGCTGCAGTCGCTGCGGGGGCCAGCGAGACCACGAGACCCAAAGACAAGGCTGCAGAGGGCAGCACAAAAGAGCGTAAGAAGCGCATGGGGGAGATGCTTTCTAACGAAGGGATATGAAGTTGTAACGGACCACGTGCCCCGGGGGAGGACACACTGGTGGCAAGGCGTTATCAGGGGGAATCGGCCGAGCCAAGAGCAAATCTTGCCAGGTCAGAGGCCCCCTGAGAAGAGGTTGAACGAACTTTAATTACCATTCAGTAAGTAATCTCACAGCGAACACCGCGCCCGGGTCCTGTCAGCCCCTGAGCCGCGCCACAATCTGAATCAGCTGCTCCGCTTCCTGGTCGGTCAGCGCGACTCCCAAAGCGCGCACGTTTACCACCACCTGGCCCGGTTCTAACGACTCCTGAACCGTGGGTTTTCCGGGTACTCGGACAGTCATGCCCGTCTCGGTGACCGTCACGTGTCCCTCCGGCGTGTGCTTCATGACCATTAGGTGGTTGAGGAACACCGATTCCGGGTCCGTGGAGGTTTTCAGATGCCCCATACTCACGTCAGCGGCATGAACGGTGGATTCATCCAGCACGTGCTCCATCTCGCCATCTCGTTGGAAGGCCCACAGTGGCCAGCCCTCATCCTCAATCCGACCGATGGAGAACTCCCGGTCCCCTTCGTCGCGCACCGCCCCTTCGACCAGTGGAATTGGGCCGGTCACGCTGAACCCGAACCCTGGGTCGCACAGGTAGCGAACGCCGTCGACGTCCACGAGCACGGTCATGTGCGTGCGCGGGCTCGCCAAGGCGCGCACGCGGCCGAGCGCGCGCCGCACGCTGAATCCCAGCGTTTCGAGCGCGGCGGCGAATAACTGGGAGTGCTCGAAGCAGTAGCCCCCACGACGCCGCTCCACGAGTTGGGTGCCCACGGTCGCCGGCTTCACGCCCGGGTGGTCACCGAGCAGGACTTCCACGTTGCTGAACGGGAACGTGAACATGTGGGCGCGGTGCAGTTGCTCGAGTAGGCCCAGGCTCGGTGGCCCCGGGGTGATGTCAAGAGCGCTGAGATAGCCGGGAATGTCGAACTCGTCGATTTCCCAGTCTGAGTTCGTGGCGCTGCTCTTCGACATTGGAATCTCCTCGTTGAATCGTCCCGACTGCACATTTGCCCAACCCCTGACCAGACCCATTTTGTGGCCATATGTGCGCTCCCCTGGCCCTGCTCTGCGTGTCCCCCAGACCCTAAAATTCATGTGGGCAGTTTGATCCGCTGCCAATTCTGGGGGAGAAACTACAGCACTGATTGGGGAGGGGCTTTCTCATGGAATTGTCTCGTCGCTTGTTCTTCAAATCCACCGCGGCCGGTGGTTTGGCGCTCTACGTGTATGGCGCCAACGGTATGCCGGAAGCTGTGGGCGCGGAGATTCCGGGAGGCAGCCTGCCCGCTACGAACATCCGGCAATTCGTGAACCGGTTGACGGTTCCGCAGATCCTGCCTCGTAAGGGCACCCGGTCCACTCCGTACGGAACGGCCGATTACTACGAGATCTCGATGAAACAAACGACACAGCAGATGCTTCCGACCGGAATGCCCAAGACCACCGTGTGGGCCTATGGGCCGACAGGTGGTTCCGATTCCGCTTTCACGTCACCTGGTCTGAGCATCTCGGCGCTGCAGAACCGGCCCGTACAGATCAAGTGGACCAACGAACTGGTCGATCGCTACGGCCGTTACCTGCCGCATCTCTTTGCCGTGGACCGTTCCCTGCACTGGGCCAACGTGCCGCAGGAGCCCGGCCACGAGGGCCTGGTCAGCACGGACATCAAGCCCACGCTCGAGGGCCGCCGCTATGTCACGCCGGACAAGTACACGGACCCGGAAACCCAGTACACGGACTACACCGGGCCGGTCCCGATCGTGACCCACTTGCACGGTGCGTTGGCGGTCAAGGACCACTCCGACGGCTATTCGGAGGCCTGGTACCTTCCCCGTGCCAATAACATTCCCGCTGGCCACGCAAAGTACGGCCGGTGGTGGGACTTCCTGAAGGAAAAGCACCGCCGCGAAACCGGCGTGGACTGGGGCGAGGGACACCAGACGGTGACCTACCCCAACACCAACCGCGCCACCAGCCTGTGGTTCCACGACCACGCGCTGGGCCTCACCCGTCTCACCGTCTACGCGGGTGCTGCAAGCTTCTACCTGATGCGCGGTCTGGAGTACGAGGTGCTGGATTCCCGCACCAGACGCACCGCCCGCGCACCAGCCGGCCCCAGCAACGTGTACGGACAGAACTCGCCGAACCCCGGTGCGGACCTCGCCCTGGCCATTCAGGACCGTTCGTTCAACAACGACGGCTCCCTGTTCTACCCGTCTTCCAGGTCGTTCTTCGACGGCTACCAGGGACCCTTCTACCCGGAGGAGCCGGGCATCCCGCCCAACTGGGTGCCCGAGTTCTTCGGCAACACCATGGTGGTCAACGGTCAGACGTGGCCGTACCAACGTGTGGAGCGGCGTCGTTATCGCATGCGTTTTCTGAACGCGTGTGGTTCGCGCACCCTGTACCTGGATTTCCGGGGCATCCCGGGCGTGGAGGTGTGGCAGGTCGCCAACGACGGCGGTTACCTGGACGAGAAGGTCAACATCATGCAGCTTGAGGGCTGGCGCCGCGGCCGCGTGATTCTGGCCCCGGCCGAGCGCAACGAGCTGCTCGTTGACTTCACCAACGTGCGCACCGGTCGCTACACGCTGCGCAACGTTGGGCCCGACGCGTTCTTCCCGGGCGGTCGCCCCGCGGAGAACGGTGAGGAACCGCGGGTCAAGCTGTACCCGTTCGAGGAGCGCGACGTGGTGTTCCCACCGGCAGATCCGAACACCACCGGCAAGGTCATGGCCTTCGATGTGGTTCCGTACTGGGGTGTCGACACGTCCACGCCAGGTCGTTACCTCAAGATGAAGCCTCAGCCCAAGCTCCCGGCGCCCGTGCGCACGCGGCGCCTGGCCACGACCATGAGCTTCCACAACGTCAACGAGGACCCCGCACCCTACGCCTCGCACACCATGCTGGGGGTGCTGCACGGTGAACCCGGCGGCAAAATGCACATCCAGGACACCATGTGGAGTGATCCCGTCACGGAGAACCCGCAGCCCGGTGACGTGGAGGATTGGGAGATCTACAACCTGGTCCAGGACGCCCCGGTACCCCACCCCATCCACATTCATGAGACCGCTTTCGAGATCCTCGAGCGCCGCATGATTTGGTACAACTGGGACACCGGCGTCATGGAAATGGGACCCGAGACCCCGCTGCTGCCGGGTGAAACCGGTCGCAAGGACACCGTGTTCGTCTACCCGGGCGAAATGATCCGGCTGCGCATGCGCTTCACCACCCCGGGCCAGTACATGTGGCACTGTCACCTGCTGGAGCACGAGGACAACGAGATGATGCGCCCGTTCCGAGTCGGCCCCGAGCAGCCCGGCCAGCCCGGGGACCTGCCGAGTCACGACATGCCCCACGCTCACTGAGTTCGGCCTTCACGACGACGCCGCCCGGCCACCTCGCGCTCCCTCGCGCGGGTGGGCCGGGCGGTTTCGTTGCCGGTGGTGACCGCGGTTGAGCCTGAGTGCACTCTGATGAACGCTACGACCCGCCTTTTTGGGCCACCGTATTCTGATAGACGTTGCGACCAAGATCTTCGATCTTTTCGGCATTATCGTCGATCAGGTTGCAGCCCACAGCCACGGATGGCTTTACCGTGCAGCGTTCTGTTCATAGTCGGTGAACGCTGCCAGGAGTTCCTTCCAGATCCGCTCGGCAACCTCAGGGTCCAAGCCTGCATCGAGTGCCTGTTCGCGGCGTGCTCGCAGAATCGACTCCACGCGTTCAGGGTCGTGGGCGTCCTGAATGCCCTGACCGGCTTTGACTTCTCCGGCGCGAGTCACGAAGGACTGCCGCTCGGCGAGAAGTGAGATCAGCTGCGCGTCGATGTTGTCGATCGCGGCGCGAACCTGTTCGATGTTGTGCGGCATTTGAGCGTCCATAACGCCACACTAACGGCTCTCCCATGTGCTCGGACAGGGAAGGTTCAAGCGGAATTGGCTCCAGATAACTGGGGAACCGCTACGCTCCTTTGCGTGAACACTCCCTCGGCCGATCTGCCCACCAAACTGATCGAGACGCTCATCAGCATGGGCAACCAACGGGACGCCCAAGCCAAGGCGAAGTATCTCCAGGCGGTGCCCGGCGGCTACGGCGAAGGTGACCAGTTCGTAGGAGTCCGAGTTCCCGCCATCCGATCACTGGCCAGGGAGGCTAGGAAGCAAGCCACCTTGGACGACGCCGCTGTCCTACTCGATCACGAGATTCACGAGGTGCGCCTGCTGGGCGCCATCCTGCTCGTTGAGCTGTTCAAGCCCTCTCGGGCCGACAAGGACGCCGTCATCCAACTGCTTCTGGCCAAGGCTGATCGCCTCAACAATTGGGATCTCGTGGACACAGTGGTTCCGTACACGTTGGGGCCCTGGCTACTCGTGCAGCCGACAGACAAGGCGGCTGCGATTCTCAACGACTTAGCAGACTCCCCCGTTCTCTGGCGACGTCGCATGGCCATGGTCTCCACGCTCGGCCAGATCCGCTTGGGCCACCACGACCAGGCCCTCAGGTATGCGGCCAAGCTCAAGACCGACCCGCACCACCTCATGCACAAAGCGGTCGGGTGGATGCTGCGCGAAGTGGGCAACAAGAACCGTGTCCTCCTCGACGCGTTCCTCAATGAGCACGCTGCCACTTTGCCTCGCACCGCCCTTCGCTACGCGCTGGAAAAGCACGACACCGAAGCCCGCGCCCGCTATCTGGCCATGACCCGGGAAGGGTGACGAGCGGCGTCGTCGACATTCGGGCACGCTACTTCCCCACCCGCGAAGCCAAGGCGGTGACCGCGGCCTTGACCCCGGTGGACAGCGTGGGCTCCATGACCGGTGCGAAGAACGGCGAGTGGTTCACGGGAACAGGACCGTCGCCTTCCATGACCTCAGCAGGGTGACCGCCGAACATCCAGAACACGGAGGGCACGTCGATGGCCTCGGCCAGCGCGCCGAAGTCCTCCGAGCCCATCATCGGCTCCACCTCGATCACGGAATCCTCACCGAGCTCCCGCTTGAATTCGTCAATCACCGCAGCGGTGGCCTCAGGATTGTTGTAATTACGAGGAAATTGCGACAGCACCTCAATGGTGGGCTCGGGAGCACCGGACGCCGCGGCTTCTGCGGAAATGATTCGGCGCAAGGACGCCAGCACCATCTCGCGGATCGCCGGATCGAACGTGCGCACGTTCAGGGTGAACTCCGCGGACCCCGGGATGATGTTCTCCTTCAACCCGCCGTGGAACGTGGCGATCGTGACCACCGCGGCCCGGCGCGGATCGATCTCGCGCGAGACCACCGTCTGGATGCGCGTGATCATGTGCGCGCCCAGCACGATGGGATCGGTGGAATCCTGCGGCTGCGACGCGTGGGCACCATGCCCGTGAATCGTGATCTTCCACGAATCCGCCAGAGCCATGGCATCGCCCACCGAGTAGTTGATGGTCCCGGCCAGCGAGGGCATCACGTGCTGACCGTAAACCACCTCGGGCTTGGGCGCCTTGTCCCACAGCCCGTCCTCGAGCATCGCCTTGGCGCCGGCCGCGGTTTCCTCACCCGGCTGGAAGATCCACACGATGGTCCCGGACCACGCGTCCGTGGCGCCAGCGAAGATCTCTGCCGCCGCGAGCGCCGCTGACATGTGCGTATCGTGCCCGCACGCGTGCATCACCGGCACCTCGGTGCCGTCGTCAAGCTGGCCCGTTGCCGTGCTCGCGTACTCCACGCCGGTGTCCTCGGCCAGGGGCAGGGCGTCCGTGTCCGCGCGGAAGGCGACCACGGGCCCGTCCCCGTTCTTCAGCACGCCGACGACGCCGCTCCCACCACAGCGGAAATTCTCGATTCCCAGCGCGGTCAAGCGATCCTCGATCAACTCCGCGGTGCGGTGTTCCTGCATGGACAGCTCCGGTGCCGCGTGAAGTTCGCGGTAGAGCTCATGCATGCGATTCCGGAGGTCATCGGTGAGTTCGAGCGACTGAACGGTCATGAAAAGCGATTCCTAACGATTGTGGGTATCGGCAAGCTGGGCGTCCTCGGAGTCGTCCACGAGGCGCGCGGAGCGGTCCCTCAGGAACCATGCCAACACGGCGGTGGCGATCACGGCAATGGCCGTGCTGAAGAACGCCAGCGCCGGGATGGCCGGAATCAGGAGGAACACGACCGAGGCCGACACCACGATGGCAATGATCGTGGCGCGCAGCTGCTTGAGCGAGACGATGGCCTGGACGACCACGGCACCCAGCACGGAGGCCAAGATGTAGGTCTGTACCACCTTGGTGACGTCCTCCGGGATCACGCTCACGAGCCACGTACCCATGAAGCCAACAAAGATCAGCAGCGAGAATAAGTGCACCATGGCCGCACCGCTGATGGCCATAACCGCGGCCAACTCGCCCCGGCGGGTACCCGGCTTGGCGTTCACTGCAGACTGCGCGATCAGCGCGGAGGGCAGCAATTTGTTGGAGATGTTGCCGATCATGAAGGCCTGATACATCGAGGCCTGCCCAAGGACCGGGTAATACGTCAGCGGTTCCACGATCCAAATCACCGCAAACGTTCCGGCAATCGCCAGGAAGGCGGTGAGGATTTTGGTCTGGTCCACTTCCAAACCGCTGAAAAACACCAGATAAACCGGGCCGGCGAGCGAGAAGATGAGTCCCACGATCATCGTGAGGCGACCCCACCGGGAGGTGGTGCGGTCGAAAGTCTGGAGAGCGGCGTCGTGGCCGGTCACTGTAGTCATGAGTTAGTCCTTTGGGATCTCAGAAACCGGTTCAGGCCGCGAACAGCCCGGAGGAGACAGCCACGTAAGTCAGCACGAGGGCCGTCAGGATGGCGATGCCCAGGGCCCATTCGCGCAGCCACTTGAGATTGAGCTGCTTGGCCAGGAACAGGCACGCGCCCATCACGGCCGCCGAGGAGAAGAACGCGACCACGTGATATCCGGACTTGGGCAGCTCGGCGAAACCGAGGGCGAAGAACGCGGCAAGCATGGCCGCACCGGGAACCACAGTCATCACGGCCGGATTCACGCTGCGCAACTTGGCGTCACCGCGCTTGAGGATGGGCGTGAAAATCAGTGTGGCGAGCATCCACATGGCGCCGCCCAGGCTCATGGCCATGAATGCCATGGCGTACACGCTCTGCGTGTAGGTGGGCCCGCCCAGCTCGGCCTCCAATGTTCCTGCGGCGATACTGGCGGCGGCGGTTTCGTAAGAGACGGAGCCGATCAGGCCGATGCGTACCAAGACAGCGGGCGTGCCGAACACGGTCAGCAACGCAACCGCCACGAGTACCACGGCCAGCGACGGCCCGATGGCCGAGACCGCGCCGGCGCGGAACGAGGTCTTGAGTTCGTCGGATGTCATGCCCACGGCGGGTGCGGCCTGCCGGACCGCACGGACGTAAATCAGGGTCTGAACGATGATGACGGCAAAGACACCCAGGGCGCAGATCCACAAGATAGGTGTGTTGGCTGCGGCCAGGATATCCGTTGAACCGCTGTCGAAAGCAGTGGGGATGTGCATGGGGACTCCGAAGATCGGGCAGGATGAACGCCCCCATCAAAACACAAGGCGTGACCCCTGTCACGATAAATCTCACATTTCGTTCTACGGGCCACGCGTTGGGTGGAGTTTTTTACATGATCACGGTGATTAGCGTGATCAATCCTTCACGGGAGTCTCCCCATCCGAACCCGCGCGATAGGCAGTCGAGCCAGCACCAGCGGCGTCGTCGTTGGTCGTGCCGACCTTGGGTGCGTCCTCAGCGTGCGAATCCGCGTGCTTCTCGGAACCCTTGTGGCCCTCCGAGTCGCCGTGGCCCTTCTTGCCGAACGGCAGCAGGTGCACGATGAGCACGATGATGGCGCCCCAGATCAGGCCGAGCAGGAGCGAGAAGAACGTCTCGATTAGCCACGCGAGCGCACCACCGACGCCGGCGACGTGGTGGGCGGGCTCGGCCAGATGGTGAACCCATTCGTAGGGAGCGGTGAGGCCCAGCTCGTCCATACCCACCAGGATGATGTGGCCGCCCACCCACAGCATGGCGAAGACGCCCACAACCGAGATGATCTTCAGCACCCACGGCATGGCCTTGACCAACGCCAAGCCGAATTTCTGCGCACCTTCGGATTCACGCTTGGCCATGGACAAACCGATGTCGTCCATCTTCACGATCAGCGCGACAAAGCCGTACACAGCCACGGTGATTCCGATAGCCACGACAATAAGGATCGCGGCGCGCGCCCAGATGCTTTCGGCGGCCACCTCGTTGAGGGCGATCACCATGATCTCGGCGCTGAGGATGAAGTCGGTGCGGATCGCGCCGGACGTCACCTTCTTCTCGGCTTCGGGGCCCCGCTCCGTGGCGGGCTCCTCGGGCGCATGGTCCTTCTTAGAGAAGTGCTCGTAGACCTTTTCCGCACCTTCGAAGCACAGGTACGTGCCGCCGAGCATCAGCAACGGCGTGAGCAGGAACGGTGCGAACTCACTCAGCAGGAGCAGCGCCGGGAGAATGAAGAGCAGTTTATTGCGCAGGGAACCCTTGGTGATCGTCCAGATGATCGGGAGCTCCCGCTTGGGATCCACGCCGTGCACGTAGCGCGGGGTCACCGCGGCATCGTCCACGACGACGCCCGCGGCCTTCGCGCTCGCGCGACCGGCCGCCGCAGCGACGTCGTCAACGCTGGCCGCCGACAACTTCACGAGAGCGGCAATGTCATCCAGTAATGCGGCCAACCCAACAGCCATGACCGTTCCTCAATTCGGTGGGAAGCAATGTGTCTGGAGTAAGGGTAAGGCCAGATCAGCCCGCCCGCTTGCCCAACACCGCCACCAAGAACTCGCTGTCTTCACTGAACGGGCGCAGGTCCCAGGTCGACAACCGGAGCTGCGGCTCGAGACCGGCCGCGGCGGCGTCGTCGAAGAATTCCTGGAATGGATAGCCGCGGCCCGCGCCGAAGCCGATCACCGCGCGACCGTCCTCAGCAAGGTGGGATGCGAAGCGTCGCAGCACCTCGACCCGCGTGCTCGGCGCGAGGAACGTCATCACGTTGCCCGCGCAGAGGATCGCGTCCAGGGGTTCGGCAATACCGTGTGCCGGAAGGTCCATTTCCGCGAGGTCGGAAACCACGTAGTCGGGGCCGGGGTAGTCCTCGCGCGCGGCCTCGATCAGGGCCGGGTCCACGTCCACGCCGACGACGCCGTGCCCCACCGCATGCAGGTAACCGGCGTTGCGTCCGGGGCCGCAACCGGCGTCCAGAACCCGGGAGCTGCGGCCCACCATGGCGTCGATCAACCGAGCCTCGCCCACGATGTCGTCACCGGCGGCGGCCAGCTGCCGGAACCGCTCGATGTACCACTGTGAGTGCCCGGGGTTGGCCTCGACCTGTTTCATCCACTGACTCTGTTCAACCACACGGCCAGCGTACCGAGCGCGAGGGTCCGCTGATGCATCGCCTAATTGATGGACCGGCCGCCATTTAACACGCACGAAACACAACGGTGCTTTTTCTGACTCATGGGTCTAACAACATGGTCATCGAACCGAGCGGTAGGTGGAGCTCACAACGTGAGCTCGCCGCGCTCGACCCTTAAACCACGGATGAACCACGGAGCCACCATGCACCTGCTACCGCGCGAGCACGAGAAACTCATGATCGTCGTGGCCGCGGACCTCGCCAGACGCCGCCAAGCGCGCGGTCTCAAACTGAACCACCCCGAGGCCGTGGCGATCATCAGCTACGAGCTGCTCGAGGGCGCCCGTGACGGCCGCACGGTGGCGGACCTCATGAGCTGGGGCACCACCATCCTGACCCGCGAAGACGTCATGGAGGGCATCCCGGAGATGATCCACGACGTCCAAGTGGAGGCGACCTTCCCGGACGGCACCAAGCTCGTGACCGTCCACGACCCCATCCGATAAGGACTCCCCGTGATCCCCGGCGAATACCTGCTCTCCGACGAACCCATCCTGTGCAATCCGGACCGCCCCACCGTGGAACTGGAGGTTACCAACACCGGTGACCGCCCGGTTCAGGTGGGGTCGCACTTCCACTTCTACGAGGCCAATGCGGCGCTGGACTTCGACCGCGAGGCCGCTCGCGGTTTCCACTTGGACATCCCCTCCGGCACCGCCGTGCGCTTCGAACCCGGCGACCAGAAAACCGTGCGCCTGGTGACCATGGCGGGCGCACGCGCCGTCCACGGTTTCCGCAACGCAGTCAACGGCCCCCTCGACTAGGCAAGGATCCCCATGAGTTTCGAGATGTCCCGGCAGCAGTACGCCGGGTTGTACGGCCCCACCACCGGGGATGCCATCCGCCTGGCTGACACCGAGTTGTTCCTGGAGATCGAGGCGGATCACACGGTCCGCGGCGACGAAACGATCTTCGGTGGCGGCAAGGTCATGCGCGAGGGTATGGGTCTGAACGGCCAGGCCACGCGCGACGGCGCTCCCGGTGATCTACCCGTGGCCGACACCGTGATCACCAACGCGATCGTGCTCGATTACACCGGTATCTACAAGGCGGACATCGGCCTGCGGGATGGCAGGATCATAGCCATCGGCAAGGCCGGGAACTCCAACATCATGGACGGGGTGGACTTCACGATCGGCCCCGCCACGGAAGCCATTTCCGGCGAGGGGAAGATCCTCACCGCGGGCGGGATCGATTCGCACATCCACTTCATCAGTCCGGAGCAATTCGGCACCGCGCTGAATTCCGGGATCACCACCATGATCGGCGGCGGCACAGGCCCGGCGGAAGGCACCAAGGCCACGACCGTCACACCGGGCGCGTGGCACCTGGCCAACATGCTGCGAGCAGTGGAGAACTTCCCCATGAACGTGGGCTTCCTGGGGAAGGGGCACGCGAGCGCCGTCGAACCCCTGGCCGAACAGATCGAGGCCGGGGCGATCGGACTGAAGGTGCACGAGGACTGGGGTTCCACGCCGGCGGCGATCGATAACTCGCTGCGCGTGGCGGACGAATACGACGTTCAGGTGGCCATCCACACGGACACGCTCAACGAGGCCGGGTTCGTGGAGGACACCATCAATGCCATTGCCGGGCGCGTGATTCACACGTACCACACGGAGGGCGCGGGCGGCGGGCATGCCCCGGACATCATCAAGATCGCGGGCATGCCCAACGTGTTGCCGGCGTCCACCAATCCCACGCTGCCGTTCACGCGCAACACCGAGGAAGAGCACCTGGACATGCTCATGGTGTGCCACCACCTCAATCCAGATATCCCGGAGGACGTAGCTTTCGCGGATTCTCGGATCCGCCCGGAGACCATTGCCGCGGAGGACGTCCTGCAGGACATGGGCGTTTTTTCCATCACGAGCTCTGACTCACAGGCCATGGGTCGGGTGGGCGAGGTGGTGCTACGGACGTGGCAGGTCGCGGACAAGATGAAGAAGCAGCGCGGCAAGCTCCCCGGTGACAGCGAGCGCGGGGACAACGCTCGGCTCAAGCGCTACATCGCCAAGTACACGATCAACCCGGCGCTCACCCACGGGATTTCAGGGCACGTGGGCAGCGTGGAAGTCGGCAAGCTGGCGGATCTGGTGTTGTGGGATCCCGCGTTCTTCGGGGTGAAACCAGCCCTGATTCTTAAGGGCGGGCAGATCGCCAGCTCGGTCATGGGTGATCCGAACGCCTCGATCCCCACGCCGCAGCCGCAGTTGATGCGCAACGCCTTTGGCGCGTTGGGCTCGGCGGTGTATTACTCGTCGATCACGTTCATGTCCCAGGCCGCCGTGGACGCTGGGGTGCCCGATCAGTTGGGGCTGCGAAAAATGGTGGAACCCGTGCACGGGATCCGATCCCTGCGGAAAGCGGACCTCCCCTTCAACGGTGAAACCCCGCAGCTCGAGGTGGACCCGGAAACCTACGAGGTACGCGTGGACGGCCAGACCATCACCTGTGAGCCCTCGGACGAGTTACCCATGGCGCAGCGTTATTTCCTCTTCTAGCCCCCGCTTTCCGGCTCGATTTTTCGGGCCATTCCCCGACAACTTTTGAAAGGAACCACCCATGATCGTTGAACAGGTGATCGGCAACGTGGCCGATCTGCCGCCCGCCGAACGCGAGAGTCTCCACGTAGAGAAAGTGGTCCTGCCCAGCGCCGACCTGGTCAAGCGCATCCAGCGGGTCACCACGGATCACGGCCGCACCCTTGGCTTGCGCTTGAATTCCCCGCACGGCCGGGACGGCGATCTGAAGGACGGGGACATCCTGCTCCGGGATGAATCCGGCGTGGTCGCGGTGTCCGTGGAAGCCACAGACGTGCTGGTCATCGCGCCGCGCTCCATCACCGAAATGGGCGTGACCGCGCATGCGCTGGGCAACCGCCACTTGCAGGCCCAGTTCTTCGATGCCTCCTCCGAGTACGGCGCTCAGGTCATGGTCGTCCAGTTCGATCACACCGTGGCCGACTACCTGGACGCCCAGCAGGTCCCCTATCAGCGCCAGGACCGCGTGATGCCCGTTCCGTTCCGGCACGCCGAGCACACGCACTAGGACTTTTCATGCTCAGTTCGACGACGCCGCACGAGCCCTTACTCACGCTCCTCCAGTTGTGCGATTCCGCCCTCCCCACGGGCGCGTTCGCACACACCTTTGGTATGGAGACGTACCTCCAGAGGGGCACCGTGCACGACGAGGCCACGTTCCAGGAGTGGCTCGCGCAGTTCGTGGATCACCAGTTGGTCTACGCGGACGGGCTGGCCGTGCGATTGACGGCGGAGGCGTGCGCTGCGCCTGGCACTGGCACTGGCACTGGCACTGGCACTGGCACTGGCACTGGCACTGGCACTGGCGAGGATGCTCAAAGTGGCATCGACTTTCTGATCGAACTGGACGGCCTCATGTACGCCCAGGCCCTGCCCTCACAGGTCAGGCAGGCCGGACTGACCATGGGTAAGCGGCTGCTCGACATCGGCCGGCTGTCCCTGCCCGGCCCCTGCCTGGAGAGCTACGCGGCGCTGGTTGACGCTGGAACATGCCACGGTCACCAGGCCATTGCATTCGGGCTGATAGGCACGGACCACGGCGTTCCAGCTACGTCACTGGTGAGCGCCTATTTGTTCTCCACGGTCACTGCATTGATGCAGAACGCAGTGCGCGGAATCCCCATCGGCCAGAACGCAGGGCAGCGGGTCCTGGGGGTCATGCGTAGTCATGTCACCCGAGCGGAGGCCCGGATTGCCCAGCTCACGCTCGACGATCTGGGGGCCGTCTCTCCCGGACTGGAGATCGCCCAGATGCAGCACGAGACCCAGCGGGCCCGCATGTTCATGAGCTGATCACCGACTCACCACCCACCCAGCACTTCGCAGACCCATCGCAAGGAGATTCACACCATGAACGCCATCAAAGTCGGCATCGGCGGACCCGTCGGAGCGGGTAAGACTCAGCTGATCGAACGCCTGACCCGTGCCCTGAGCGATGAGATGTCCTTGGCCGCGATCACCAACGACATCTACACGATCGAGGACGCCAAGATCCTCTCGCAGAACAGCGTGCTGCCCCTGGACCGCATCATCGGTCTGGAAACCGGCGGCTGCCCACACACCGCTATCCGCGAAGACACCTCCATGAACCAGGCGGCCATCGACAAGCTGGAGGCCGAGCACCCTGACCTGGACGTGATTTTCGTGGAGTCCGGCGGCGACAACCTCTCCGCCACGTTCAGCCCCGAGCTGGTGGATTTCTCCATCTACATCATCGACGTGGCCCAGGGTGAAAAGATCCCCCGCAAGGCCGGCCAGGGCATGATCAAGTCCGACCTGTTCATCATCAACAAGACGGACCTGGCACCCCACGTGGGCGCGGATCTGTCCGTCATGGAGTCGGATTCCAAAGACTTCCGCGGTGACAAGGCCTTCTGCTTCACC
The DNA here is from genome assembly GCF_002295155.1 of Kocuria sp. WRN011. Taxonomy (NCBI): domain Bacteria; kingdom Bacillati; phylum Actinomycetota; class Actinomycetes; order Micrococcales; family Micrococcaceae; genus Kocuria; species Kocuria sp. WRN011. The sequence goes on along the minus strand of NZ_NSGI01000010.1, from coordinate 70,476 downwards.
AATCTCAAGACCGACGAAGGTCTGGAGCATGTCATCCAGTGGCTGCGTCACGACGTACTCATGCTGGATTTGGCATGAGTTCCCCGACTCTTGCCGAAGATCTGAACGCACCGCCCACGGACCGGAACGAACCCGAGGACCCGGCGCGAGCGGCGTCGTCGTCCGTGGAAAATGGCACCTGGCGTGGCGAGCTGGACTTGACCGTGGCCCCGCGAGCCGGGCGATCCGTGGCCGTGCGGCAGTTCCACCGGGGCTCGCTGCGGGTGCTGCGGCCGCACTATCTGGACGCGTCCGGGCAGGTCACCTACGCGGTGGTCAATCCCGGTGGCGGGTATCTGGACGGCGACCGCTACCGCACGACCCTGGTTCTCGAGCCGGGCGCGGACCTGCTGCTGACCACGCAATCGGCGACCAAGGTTTATCGCTCGCCGCACGACCACACGCTGCAGGAAACGGACGTGCGGCTCAGTCCCGACAGCCGGCTCGAATACCTGCCGGACCAGCTGATCGCCTATCGGGAGACGCGCTACGACCAGATCACGCGGGTGGCCATAGAGCCGTCGGCGAGCCTCGTGCTCGCGGACGTGGTCACGCCCGGCTGGTCCCCCACCGGCGAGCCGTTCCGCTACGACCGCGTCCGCCTGCGCACCCGCGTGAGCATGGCGGGGCGGCCCGTGGCGGTCGACAACTTGGTGCTGGAACCCGGCGCTCAGGGGCTCGACGGTCTCGGATTCTTCGAGGGCTACACGCACGTCGGCTCGCTTCTGGTGATCGATCCCCGCGCCGACGACGCTGCTCTGGCCGACGTCCGCACCCTGCTCACCGAACGCTCCGGCCACCTTCGAGCCGGTGCCACCGCAACGCCCGTGCCCGGTATGGCCGTGCGTGTCCTGGGCCGTTCAACGCCCGAGGTCTCCGAGGCCATCGAGGCCGTGGGCAATCTGCTGCGCGAGCGCTGGTTCGGGCAGGGCGCCGTCAATCTTCGTAAGTACTGAACAGGAGAATTCCGTGTCTGCACTCTCGACTTTGAACCCCGCTGTGGGCCGCCCATCGGTGGACGATTGGCCGTTCCGCACGCGTGTGCTGTGCACTATGGGTGCCGTGGCGCTGCTTCATTTGGTAGCGCTGGGGCTATGGGGGTTGGGAAGCCTGGGCGGCTCGGTGCCCCTGGCCATCGGCCTGGTCATCACCTGTTACCTGACCGGCGTGAAGCACAGCTACGACTGGGACCACATTGCCGCGATCGACAACTCCACGCGGCGCTTCGTCGGTCAGGGAAAACGGCCCGCGAGCGTGGGCCTGGCCTTCAGCATGGGACACAGTTCCGTGGTGATTCTGGCCGGAATTCTGGTGGTGCTCGGCGCGACGTTCGTGTCCTCGTTCATCTCCGAAGGGACCGCGGCGAACACGACTCTGGGGATCATTGGCGGAACGGTGTCCGGGGTGTTCCTGCTGCTGATCGGCCTGTACAACGCGGGTGCGTGCGCCCACAGTTGGAGGCTGCGGCGGCGCGTACGCGACGGCTACGCGGTGGGTGAGGAGGATCTGCACGCTCAGGGCCTGGTCTCGCGGGTGATGGCCAAACCGCTGGCCCGGGTGCAGCGGCCGCGCAACATCTTCACGCTGGGGTTCTTGTTCGGGCTCGGTTTCGATACCGCCAGCACCATTTCACTCTTAGTCCTGACAGTCTCCGCGTCCGTGGCGGGAGTGTCCGGGTGGACGCTGTTGTCGCTGCCGTTCTTCTTCGCCGCGGGCATGTGCCTGTGTGACTCGCTCAACGGACTGGCCGTGCTGCGTATGTACCGGTCGGCCTGGCGCGATCCCGCTCGCAAGCTGGGCTTCAACACCGCGATCACGGGGCTCTCTGCGGCGGCCGCACTGTTCATCTCGGTGATCACACTGGGCGGGGTGCTCAACACTGCGTTCGGGCTGAGCGACCCGGTCACCTCGTGGCTCGCGAATGTCGATCTGGGCGACGCCGGACTGCTGCTGGTTGCCTCGCTGCTAGCTGTTTGGGGTGGGTTCGTCCTGGTGCGGAAGGCACGGAGCGGCGCAAACTCAGATGTAGGCTCGGAGCAGCCGATTCACCCGTAGAAAGTGCCCCATGCTCATCCTCACCGCCGCACTGATCGCTGTCCTGGTGGGCAGCATCCTGCAACGGGTCTCAGGTATGGGCGTGGGGTTGGTCGTAGCTCCGGTGTTGTCCCTGCTGATGGGCCCGGCCACTGGCGTGCTGGTGACCAACGCGGCCACGGTGTGTTCGGGGTTCATGATCACGTTGTCCGTGCGGCGGATGGTCGAATGGAAGCACGCGGCCATCCTGATCGCTGCGGCCCTGCCCGGAGTCATCCTCGGGGCGCTCGTGGTCAGTTGGGTCTCTGCAGAGTGGCTTCAGATCGGAGTGGGCGCAGTGGTTCTGCTGGCCCTGGCCATCACCAAGTTCTCCCGGAGCACCGGTGACGTGCAACAGCGCAAAGCCGTGGTACCGGCCGGCCTGATCGGTGGATTCTTCAACTCTACGGCGGGCGTCGCCGCTCCGGCAATGGTCGTGTACTCACGCATCACCAATTGGGATCAGCTGCGATTCGCCGCCACCATGCAACCCGTGTTCATGTCCCTGGGCGCATTGTCCGTGGGTTCCAAACTGATCGCGGGGGTGCCGTTTGTGCTCCCGGTCCCGGTGTTTGTGGCCTTCGGCTCCCTCATTGCCACGATCTTCGTGGGCATCACCGTTGGCACGTGGCTTTCACGTCGCTTGGACAAGGCCGCGGCCTCCAAACTGGCGATGACGCTGGCGGCGGTGGGCGGCGTCGTCGTCATGGTGCGAGGCGCGTTGGCTCTGATTCTGGCGTGAGGATTTAGGGTTCCCTATTACCGAATCCGAGACGGAAATCAGTAATAGGGAACCACGAATCACCCCGCTACCGACGGGCGGGCAACTCCCGCACCTCATGGCGCTTGCCGTACGCCATGATGCCCAGGCAGACGACGGCGATAACCGCGCCGGAGAGGAACAGCCACGGGTAGGTGGTGACCTCGGAGATCACGGCGAGGACCATGGGCACGAAGAAACCGATGTAGGTCAGTGAGTAGAAGACGGCGGTGAGCCCGGCCAGGTCGTCCACGCGCGCGATGCGCTGAACCTCTTGCAGACCGGAGACCAGTACCAGGCCATAGCCGCAGCCCAGGATTGCCGCGGAAATCAGCACGACCGGCAGCGACAAAGTGGCCGATGCTAAGACGGCGCTGAGCATGCCGATGACCACGGCAATCATGCCGACCACGAGGGAGCGGATGGAGCCGTCTCGGTCCAGACGCTTGCCCAGCGGTTGGATGAAGAAACCGAAAGTCAGGCAGACCAAGCACAACAGGCCCGAGAACGCGATCCCGTAGTCCGGCCCGACCACCTCCGCCATGAGTGCTGGGAGGATCGCATAGCCGGAGGCCGCGCAGCCGAAGACCCATGGCGCGGACGGTGCAACCACGAACCAGAAGCGATGCTGTTTGGCCGCGGGGATCTTCAAATCGGACCACAAGGAACCGATGTGGCGACCGGTCTCACGCGTCTCCGGCGCACCGGCCACAAGGAACACCGTGGGGATGCAGATCAGAATATTGATCAGGTAAGGCAGGACCGTTTGCAGAGGAGCGAACTGGGCAAGGGTGGCGGCCACCGCGGCGCCCAGGGCAAAGCCGGCGGTCAGGGACAGGGACGCTCGGCGTGCACCGGACACCTTTTCAGGGTGAGATTCGTACGGGCGCCCGGAGAGTTCCTTGACCCACGATGTGCCCACGGCCATTCCCAATCCGAGAGCCACGCCGGACAGAACCCGGCCGATGAACAACAGGGTGAGGCTGCCCGATCCCAGCGCCAACAGGCCGCTGCCCAGCATGGCGATGATGGGCGCGGGAATCATCAGTGCCCGGCGGCCGTGTCTGTCCGACAGCGGCCCGCCGATCAGCAGCGCCGGAACGATGCCCAGCACGTATGCCGCCAAAAGCATATCCACGGCGACCTGTTCGAAACCCTCCACATGGCGATACATGACCAGTAGCGGTGTGAATTCATTGCCACCCCAGGCGACCGCGAACAATCCGGCGGCCACCCGCTTCCAGGGTTTGATCCTCATTCGACGATTCCTTCGTAGACGTGGCGCAGGTGATCGGACAGCAACGCTCGCACTTGCTCCGCATCACCGTTTTCAACGGCGCGAACGATGTCGCGGTGCTGATCCAGAATCTCGGAGGCTTTTTCATCCACGGTGCGAACGGCCGTGGCGATCAGCCGCATCTGCCGGTCACGCAGCCCCGAGTAGAAGGAGCTGAGCAGTGAGTTCTCAGCGGCCTCGATGATGGCCGTATGGAAGGCGGCGTCCAGCTCAGTGAACCGCTCCGTGCCAACTGCCTGAGATTGCTGCTCGAGTAGCTCATTCAGGGTGGCGGGCAACGCAGGGTCCCGCAGCGCCGCGGCCACGCATCCGCATTCGACGACCCGGCGGGCTTCGATCACTTCGCGCGCCTCGGACGGACCCACCGGAACGACCAGGGCACCCCGCTTGGGGTAGAGCCGCATGAGGCCCTCGGCCTGCAACCGCAGGAACGCCTCGCGCACGGGAGTGCGAGAGACCCCGAGTTCCTCCGCCACCGTTCCTTCGGACAGAAGTTCGCCATCCAGTTCTCCGGACAAGATGCGCGCCTTCGCGTGCGCATACGCGCATTCCGCTGCGTTGGTTGGCACAGTTCTCCCCGGTCATCGGCGCTTAGATACAAGATGCATGCTAAGCGTGGATGGGTTGGATCACCAATTAAATGGAGTTGTCCGGCCTTTGACACCCCCGCGGCGACTCATGACAATCGAGAGTATGAGCGCAGATCATCGGGACCCACAGGCATCTCCGATCATCGCGCCCACTATTTACGACGTCGCTCGGCACGCGGGCGTCGCACCCTCCACCGTTTCGCGCACCTTTGCACGCCCCGGCCGGGTTTCGTTCGATACCGCTCAGAAAGTTCGCGCGGCCGCCGAGGAACTGGGTTACCGCGTCAAGTCCGCCAACCGTGCGGGACTGGACGGCGAGCGCCGCACCAAGATGATTTCGTTAATGCTCGCGGACATCTCCAACCCCGTGTTCTTCGAGCTGATTCGCGGCGCGGAGGAAGCGGCGTCGGAGGCCGGGTATCTCGTGCTGCTGAACAACACGCACGAGGACGACCGCGTGGAGCGAAACATCATCGAGCGCACTCTTCCCATGGTGGACGGTGTACTGCTGACGAGTTCTCGCATGTCCGATTCCGCGATCCGCATGATGGCCAAGCAGAAGCCCACGGTGGTGGCCAACCGGGCGGTGAACGGAGTGGCGTCCGTGGTGCCGGACAATGCCCGGGGGATGCGCCGAGCCGCCGAACATCTTGCTTCATGCGGGAGGCGGAATATTCTCTACGCCGCTGGCCCGGAGGCCTCCTGGTCGGACGGTATGCGGTGGCGGGCGCTGCGGGAATCCGCCCTGGAACTTGAGCTGAAAGTCCACCGCATGGGACCGTTCGAACCCACCTCGGCGGGTGGTCGCAGGGCGGCTCAGCATTGGCTCGACCACCGCGCACCCGCGGTCGTCCTCTACAACGACCTCATGGCCATGGGGTTCCTGCGCGAGCTGCGCCAACACAACGTGCGGATCCCGCAGGACGTGGCCGTGGTGGGTTTCGACAACGTTCAGGAATTGGACCTGATCAGCCCGTCACTCAGTTCCGTTGCCGCACCCATGCACGCGATCGGTGCCACGGCCGTGCAGAATCTCCTGGCCATGGTTCGAGGAGCCACGCACACGGCGTCGAAACCCGTGGTGGTACCATCCCGACTGGTCGTCCGCGAATCCAGCGCACTGCCCCTGCTGGACGGCTGAAAAACTCAGCAACTCACGGCAACCCATTGCCCGAGCCGGTTTTCGCGGCTGGGATGGGGGTATGTCAACGTCGATAGCAGCCCACCCTGACCGATTGTTGCCGGCTGACCCGGGCACCCGGAGCATCGCCCGCAACCTTCTGAAGCAGGTCGAGGACCTGCCGATCGTCTCTCCGCACGGGCACGTGGATGCCCGGATCATCGCGAACAACACCCCGTTCCCGGACCCCACGGAACTGCTCATCAGCCCGGACCACTACGTGACCCGGTTGCTGCACGCCAACGGCGTGAACCTCTCCGACCTCAACGTGGGCAAGAGCAACGGCGCCGACCCGCGTGAGGCCTGGCGGATCTTCTGCCGCAACTGGCACCTCTACGACGGCACGGCTTCCGGCTACTGGCTGCGGTCCGAGTTCGTCAACGTATTCGGCATCGATGACTCCAAGATCAACGAGGCCAACGCTGACGAGATCTACGACCAACTCCAGAAGATCGTGGAGCAACCCTATTTCCGCCCGCGCGAACTGTTCGAGAAATTCAAGCTCGAGGTCATGGCCACCACGGACGACCCCCTGGACGATCTCTCCGCCCACGAGCAGATCGCGGCGGACAGTTCCTTCTCGGGTCGCGTGCTGCCCACCTTCCGCCCGGACGCCTATGTGAAGTTCCACGGCGCCGGCTTCGAGGACAAGGCGCAAAAGCTCATCGACACCGCCGGCGAAGGCCGCACCGGCTACGAGGGCTACATCCGCGCGATGGAGAACCGCCGCACGTACTTCATCGACCGCGGCGCCGTTTCTGCCGATCACGGCACGCTCAATGCCAACACCCTCAAGTTGGATCCGGCAGAAGCCGCCCGCTTGTTCGAGAAGGGCCTGCGCGGCGAAGCCACTGTCGAAGAGGCCAACGCATTCGAGGCCCACATGACCTACCAGTTCGCGCGGATGTCCGTGGAGGACGGCCTGGTCATGACCATTCACCCGGGTGTTTACCGTAACCACTCCCCCGAAACGTTCGACAAGTTCGGTGCGGACACCGGCCACGACATCCCCTTCGCCATGGAGTACACCCGTGGTCTGCAACCGCTGCTCGGGGATTTCGGCAATCGCGAGGACTTCCACTTCGTCCTGTTCACGATCGACGAGACCGTCTACTCCCGCGAGATCGCGCCGCTGGCCGGCTTCTACCCGTCCGTGTACGTGGGCGCGCCGTGGTGGTTCATCGACGAACCGGACGCCATGTTCCGCTGGCGTTCCGCGATCACCGGCACCGCGGGCTTCTCACGCTCATCTGGGTTCATCGACGACACCCGCGCGTTCTGCTCCATCCCGGCCCGTCACGACGCCTCCCGCCGCACCGAGGCCTCCTTCCTGGCCAAGTACGTGGCCGAACACCGCATCAGTGAGGATCGCGCCGCCGAGATCATCGTGGATCTCGTCGACGCCGCTCCCAGAAGGGTTTTCAAGCTGTGACCACCTCAAACACCACCGAACCGCGCCCCTTCAACCGCAGCACCGTGGACATGCCCCCGGCCCCGCAGCCGCGCCTGGTCCACATTGGCCTGGGCGCATTCCACCGCGCGCACCAGCTCTGGTACACCCAGCATTCCGAGGACGACGCCGCTCACCCCCAATGGGGCTACGCCTCCTTCTCGGGGCGCTCGGCAGATCTCGCTAATGCCCTGCAATCCCAGGACGGGCTCTACACGCTGGTGGAACGCGGCCCCGACAGTGACGAGTACGAGGTGATCAATGGCATCGTCGAGGCCCACCCCGCCGAAAACGTGTCCCGGCTGTGGGAACTGCTGGCCGCGCCGAGCACCGCAGTGCTGACCATTACCGTGACCGAAGCCGCCTACAACTTGGGCGAAGGCCTCGCGTTTGACGCCGCGCAGTCCGCTGTAGCCGCCGACCTCGAAACGCTCAATGCCTCATTCGCCGACGGCGCGTTCGGCCTGTCCGAGGCAGGCGTCCCGGCCACGATGGCCGGCAAGGTGGTCGTGGGACTGGCCGAGCGACGTCGTCAGAACGCCGGCGGCCTGGCCGTGGTCTCGTGCGACAACTTGTCCGCCAACGATGTGGCCGCGCACAACGCGATCCAGGGACTGGCCGCCGCCGTTGACCCGGAGCTAGGTGCGTGGGTCGAGGAAAACGTGTCCTTCGTGGCCACCTCGATCGACCGCATCACCCCGCGTACCGAGGATTCGGTGCTGGCGGACGTGGCTCGGGAAACCGGCTACACGGATCAGGTGCCCGTGGTGACCGAGCCGTTCCGTAGCTGGGTACTACAGGGCGAATTCCCCGCGGGCCGCCCGGACTGGGAGAAGGCCGGGGCGGAGTTCGTGGCGGACATCGAACCCTTCGAGCGACGCAAACTGTGGTTGCTCAACGGCTCGCACTCGCTCATGGCCTACGCCGGGCAGCTGCGCGGGCACGCGACCGTGGCCGAGGCCATCGGCGACCCCGTGTGCCGCGCGTGGGTTGAGGAATTCTGGGACGAAGCAGCCCAGCACCTCACTACGCCGGGACTCGACATCCCCGACTACCGCGACGCATTGCTGGACCGGTTCTCCAATCCGCGGATCGCGCACAACCTGGCGCAGATCGCGATGGACGGCTCCACCAAACTGCAGATGCGCGCCGTGCCGGTGCTCAAGGCCGAGCGTGAAGCCGGTCGTCCCGGAACCGCCGCGGCCCGCGCCATTGCGGCATGGCTCGCCTACCTCGACGGCCGCACGGAGGTGTCCGATGCCCGTTCCGAACTCGTGTTGGAGGCGAGCCAGAAGCCCGCGGATGAGCGAGTTCGCGCGCTCATTGCCGTACTGGATGCGGAACTCGCGCAGCAGGAGGACGTGGTGGATCAGATCAACGGATTGGTGAACGAGCTGCGTTGATCATTCGTTCTTACAGTCGACGCTGACCAGTGAAAGGTCGCACCGAGACGGCCCCGGCACGTGCCGGGGCCGTTTGGCTGTCGAGGCGACCGAGCGGCGTCGTCAAGCCACCAGGGGCGTGGCTCTGGCAACTCCCGGAAACCACGCGTGCTCCCCGGCCCCGCGGGTGGAAGCTGGGTGTAACCAAGGGTGAAAAACCCCTCGCTGACCTTTGAACCAGCGCCGCAGGGCGCGGATCGGCACACAGGCAAAGGAGCCTTAAATGTCAGTCCCAGCAACATCGCAAATACCGGCGATCAACAAACCGCACCTCAAGCCCAAGACCCTCTTCGGTTACGGCCTGGGCGACGCCGGATGCAACATCGCCTTCCAGATGACCGGCCTGTTCCTCTTGCTCTTCTACACCAACGTGGTGGGCATTCGTGCAGATCACGCGGGTGTGATCCTCATGATCGTGAAGGTCTGGGACGCGTTCGCGGACCTGTTCGCCGGTCGCATGGTGGACCGCACCATGACTCGCTGGGGCAAGTTCCGCCCGTTCCTGATCTGGTACTCGATCCCGCTGTTGCTCTCCAACCTGCTGTGCTTCTGGATCCCCGTGGACGGCTACGGTGCCAAGCTGGCGTGGGCCACCATCAGCTACGCGCTCATGGGTCTGCTCTACTCGATGGTCAACATTCCGTACGGCTCGCTGGCCGGCGCGATGAGCCAGAATCCCGTGGACCGTTCCCGTTTGGCCTCGGCCCGCATGGTCGGCTCCGGTGCGACCATTCTGCTGCTCTCCCTGTTCCTGGCACCGCGCATCAAGGGCGCAGAAAACCTGGCCGCGACCTTCCTGATCACCGCTGTGGCGTTCGTGATCATCGGTGCGCTGTTCTTCTTCACCACGTTCGCGACCTCCAAGGAAGTCGTGTACCGCGAGGTCGAACGTGTGACGCTCAAGGAAACCATTGCGACCGTTCGTCAGAACGGTCCGCTGATCCGCCTGTGCAGTTCGTCCCTCTTGTACCTGATCGCGCAGAACGTGATCGGTGCGCTGACCATTTACCTGTCCACCTACGTGCTGACCCGCTACTCAGAAGCCGGATGGGTGGCCACCATTTCCATCGTCATCACCACGGGCGCAGTGCTTTACGTGGGTCCGTTCGGCCCCACCGTGACCCGTGTGCTCGGTAAGAAGCGCGGCTTCATGTACGCGGCTGTTCTGGCAGCCGTTGGTGGCGTGTTGTTCTCCCTCAGCAACTTCCTCTGGTACTCCTTCGCACTGAGCCTGCTGGGCCTGTTCTTCATGGGCGTGGGCATGGGCATCCTCAACACCATGACCTGGGCCCTGGAAGCAGACACCGTGGAGTACGGCGAGTACAAGACCGGCATTCGCACCGAAGGTGCCACCTACTCTGCGTTCTCCTTCACCCGCAAGGTGGGCCAAGCAGTGGGCGTGGCCGTGGCCGGTTACATCCTGACGTGGAGCGGATTTGACGCAGCCAACACCGTTCAGTCCGAGGACACCGTTCGCGGTATGGCATTGGGCGCCGGACTGGTTCCTGCCGTGATCTTCCTGGGGGCCATGCTGATCATGGCTGCTTACCCGCTGACCGAGGCCAAGTTCAAGGACATCATGAAAGCCATCGAGGCCAACCGTCAGCTGCGTCATGAACAGTTGCAGCACGGTGAAACCCCGAACTCCGTTCCGACCCGTGAGGACCGCGTTGGCCCCACCGCTCGCGACTCGCACCCCATGACCACCCAGTCCCCCGTTGTCCCGCCCAAGGATGACGACGACGCGCCGTCGGCCTAGAAACCGGCACCCATCATTCGATTTCCGGAGAGGATTAATCCATGAAGATCACCTCGGCCAAGGTCATCGTGACCAGCCCCACCCGCAACTTCGTGACGCTGAAGATCACCACCGACGAGGGCGTCACCGGCATCGGTGACGCCACCCTGAACGGCCGCGAGCTGTCTGTCGCCACGTACCTGTCCGACCACATCGTGCCGCTACTGATCGACCGTCACCCCGCGAACATCGAGGACACCTGGCAGTTCCTCTACCGCTCCGGGTACTGGCGCCGCGGCCCTGTGACCATGGCAGCGATTGCCGCCGTGGACATGGCCCTGTGGGACATCAAGGGCAAGGTGGCCGGCATGCCGGTGTACCAGTTGCTCGGCGGCGCGTCCCGTCGCGGCCTGGCGACCTACGGGCACGCCTCCGGCCGCGATACCGAGGAGATCTTCGACTCGATCCGCTCCGAGCAGGAACACGGCTACACCGCCATTCGCGTGCAGTCCTCCGTCCCGGGCATCACCGCCCTGTACGGTGTGGCCGCCCAGCCGCAGTCCTCCGGCGAGCGCTACGACTACGAGCCCGCTCAGCGCGCCGCCCTGCCCGCAGAGGAAGATTGGGACACCCGGGCGTACATGCGCCACATCCCTTCGGTCTTCGAGGCCGTGCGCAACGAGTTCGGCCCGGAATTGCCGCTGCTCCACGACGGCCACCACCGCATGACGCCCATTCAGGCGGCCAAGCTCGGCAAGTCGCTGGAGCCCTACGATCTGTTCTGGCTCGAGGACTGTACCCCGGCCGAGAACCAGGACGCTCTGCGTTTGGTCCGCCAGCACACCACGCAGCCGTTGGCCATCGGCGAGGTCTTCAACACCATTTGGGACATCAAGGACCTGATCTCCGAGCAGCTCATCGACTACGTGCGTTGTGCCTCCACACACTTCGGCGGCATCTCTCCGCTGAAGAAGGTCATGGATTACGCCGCGATGTACCAGGTCAAGTCCGGTTTCCACGGCCCCACGGATGTGTCCCCGGTGGGCTTCGCCGCGCAGATGCACGTGGGCATGGCCATCCACAACTTCGGCCTGCAGGAGTACATGCCGCACTCGGAGAAGACCAACCAGGTCTTCCTGCAGAACATGACGTTCGAGAACGGCCTGCTGCACCCCTCCGACACCCCGGGCCTCGGCGTGGAGATCGACGAGGACGAGGCGGAGAAGTACGAATACGCCAACGCCTACCTGCCGTACAACCGCCTTGCCGACGGCACGGTTCACGACTGGTGAGCCCCGTAGTGAGCGCGCGCAACAAGGTGGCACCGCTCGTGGTGGTCATGGGTGTGTCGGGGTCAGGCAAAACGACCATCGGAACCCTCGTGGCCCACGAGCTGGGCGTGGAGTTCATCGACGGCGACAGCCTGCACCCCATCGAGAACGTGCAGAAAATGGCCTCCGGAACTCCCCTCAACGATGACGACCGGTGGCCCTGGCTCGAGATCGTAGGCCAGCGGCTGCACGAACACGGCCAACAGCAACGGGGCCTGGTGATCGCCTGTTCCGCGCTCAAACGGATCTACCGCGAGCGCATCCGTTCGCAGGCCTCCGGCGCCTTGTTCCTCCATTTGGACGGTTCCCTCGAGGTCCTGACCGGGCGATTGGAAGGGCGCAGCGGGCACTTCATGCCGCCCACCCTTTTGAAGTCACAGCTCGACACTCTGGAACCCCTCAAGCTGGAAGAGGGCGGGTACAAGCTCAACATTGACCAGCCCGTCGAGAGCATGGTGAACGAAGCCGTCACCAAGCTCCGCACCATCGCGAAGGCCCAGGCCTAGCACCTTCGCCTCGCTCACTACCGACGACGCCGCCGCAGCCGTTCCCTTCCGAGGGTCCGGTCGCGGCGGCGTCGCCATTGGCATGTGAGGCCCACAGTTGTGGGGGCGCCGTCGCAGGGTGCTGACATGTGGGGCCGAGGTTCGCGCTAGATTCGTGCGCCTCGACATTCCTGGTAGAGGTACGTAGAGAAAACCCACGAACCGCTGCGTTCCTCTACCTCAGATGTCCAGCCCGCCCCCGCGCTTGCGTTCCTCTGCCTCAGATGTCCGATTCCCTCGGCGTCGAACCCGGCGGACGAGCCACACGATGATCGCAACGCCCACAGCGAGCACCACGAGCAGCGATAGAAGGCTCACCACCGCTTCACGGCCGGTAGGAACTATTGGGCTGGTCGCCGCGAGAAACAGGGTTAACCACATCGAAAGACTCCTCATCCGCGCCGCTTCAGCAGGACCGCCACCTCGTAATGACCCGTGTGCGGGAACATGTCGAGCAACCGCGCCTCGATCGGTTCCAACGATGGCATGCGACCCAGATCTCGCGCCAGGGTCTTGGCGTTGCACGAGGAATACACCACGGTCGACACCCCCGAGTCCTCCAACCACTCGCACAACCCCGCATCGAGTCCGCGCCGCGGAGGGTTCACGATCGCCAGGTCGGGGGCGGGGCCAGAAGGTACGGCAGCGGCGTCGTCGACGATGAAACGGACGGAACCCGGACCGGATTCGGGAAGGCCCAGCGCGGCGGCGGTGTCGCGGGCGGAAGCGACCGCGTCGTCGGAAATCTCCGTACCGGTCACCTCACGCGACGGACCGGCCACGTGCAGCGCGAACCCGCCCACACCACAGTAGACATCCCAGACGGTGCGCGGCGAAGCGCGGTCCACCCACTCGCTCACCTGGCGATACAACTGCGAGGTGACCTCGGTATTCGTTTGAAAAAAAGACCGCGGCCGCACACGCAACGGAATCTCATTGACGGTCATGACCAGCTCGGTCTGTTCGGTGAGCATGATTTCTTCGGGGCCCTCGATCACGGCCTTGTGCTCGGGCTGAATGTTCACGGACACCACGTCCGCGTGGGGCACGAGCTCACGCAACAACGACATGTTGTCCTGGATCTTGGATAACTGCTGAGTGGAGCGAAGCACGAAGCGCACCATGAGCCGCCCGTCCGGTGAACCCGTGACGATTACGTGCTTGATCTCCCCGCGCCGCTTGGTCACGTTGTAGGGCAGCAATCGCACGCGCGCAATGAACTCCGCGAGCGCGTCCAGAGCCACCGAAATGGGCTCTGGGTAGAGCGGGCAGTCGCGCAGGTCCGTGCCGGAGCCGTTCTGGTCCAGGATGCCGAGCGTTGGATCGCCCACGGATCCCGCGACAACCATCTTGGCCTTGTTGCGGAATCCCGCTTCGCGCGAGGTCACCGGTTCCAGCCACTGCGGGTCACCGTGCGGGGCCACCAGCTCCTGCACGAGGCGCTGCTTGTCCGCCACCTGCCGCGCGTACGGCACCTCGATCACCGTGCACGACCGGCAAAGTCCCTTGTTGTAATAACCGCAATCCACGCGGTCGAGTCTACGGTCCGCACGTGCCCTCCCGTTGCGCCACCGCTGATCCTCCACTGGTCCGCGGGCGGCAAGCGTGGCACGGTGGTTACCTACACCCGCCCTCCACCGGAAATCCGAGATGACCGCACGCAAACCTTCCCCCGCCGTGATGACCGGTCGCACAGATCCCGCTCTCACCGTTCGTCCCGTGGACTACGCCTCCTGGAAGCCGACGACGCCGCCCCCGGCCGATCCCACGCAGGGCACCGACGCGGCGTCGGCGCCTGATGCGCCCGTGACTGCGGCAGCGACCGCGCCTGTGGAGGGGCCCCCGAAACCCGGGCCCGGTCCGCGGAAGGTGGGCGACGCCGCTCCGTCTTCGGATGCCGTTGCTCCGTCTCCGGAGACCATTGAGTTGAGCTTGGATCCGTTGATCGCGCACTTCGTGGAGCAGCTGCGGAAGGGCGTGCAGCCGAGCATTTCCACGCCGGAGTCGGCGGTCTATACCGCGGATTCTTCGGGTACCGACTCACCCGCTGAGCTCGATGTGCCCGCCTCCGGCGTGCATTCCCAGGGCGTATGGGACGTGACCGAGGATCAGTTGCGCGTGGTGGTCACCGACCCCGAAGACACCTGGACCGCGGACCTCGGTCGCACGGATTACTACGTACGCCAGAGCTTGTGCGTGCAGGTTAACAGGGCCGAACACCGTGTGGTCGGCATCTACCGCAGCGGCTGGGCACTCGCCCGCCGGCCGGACGAGACATGGGCCGATGGTCCCGACTCCCTGGACCGCACCGGCGCGAAACCCGGTGGCAGTGGGACGCGGTATCCGACCAACCGTCGTGAGCTGCTGGCCCGGCTGAAGACCGCGGGGTTCCACGTGACCACGTCAGGACCCACCCACGGCAAGATCACCCATCCGGAGGTTCCGGGCCGGTTCATTCCGTTTTCCTCCACGCCCTCGTCCCAGCGCTATGGCAAGCACGTCACCACCGCGGTGAAGCGGGTGTTCGGGATCGACTTGCGGGGTTGAGCGGGGTTGATAAGCAGCGCTGCCGCAGGTCAGGCGTGGCTGCCCCTGCAGTAAGCGGGCCGGGCGAGGTGCCCGGCCTCACGTGAAGTCGGCCTGCCTATGCCTCCCCAACTGGCCACATGGCCAGGGTTGGTTAGCCAACCGGCCAGAAATTTTCATGCAAACGTCAGGAAATACTGGCCAAAAGTCAGTGTCAAGACAGGTGGACTGCTTCATACCGTAGTGACTACCGGGTAACGCTTCGGGCTCACGGGAGCGGTCCGGCAGCAATATCTACCGCCTACATAGGAGAAGCAGCGCATGGACATTTTCACCTCGATCATTCAGGCACTGGGCACCATTTCGGGCATTGTCCTCGAGTTCCTCAAGGCCTTCGGTGTGACCGGCTGAGTCACTCCTTCTGATTCCTCCCTGCGCCGGCGGTCGTCGTTGTAAAACGGCGGCCGCCGGTGGGTTTTAACCACTCAGTGGCATGGCTGGCCCTTGGAACCCCAAGACGCTTCATCCACGCACCCCCGGCATGCGGGGACCTGACGAGCCGGGCCCGGCCGAGCGGCGTCGTCGTCCTGGGTGTCGTTAGAACCTTGACCGACACGTGAGGTGCCGCTGGAACCCTGATCCGCAGCGGCACGGGTTCTAACGACACCTCAGGTGCAGCGCGGGGTCCTAACGCCGCAAGAAGCGGGAAATGATACAGGGGCACGAAGCCGCCACCCATGCGGGGACCTGACGAGCGGGACCCGGCCGAGCGGCGTCGTCACCCTGGGTGTCGCTAGGACCGCGACCAACACGTGAGGTGCCGTAAGAACCCTTAACCGCAACGCCAAAGGTTCCAAGGAAACCTCAGGTGCAATGCAGGGTCCTAACGACGCATGAGGTGCGTGCACCAGCGACCGCCGCCCAGACCCGCCCCGCACGTAAGGCTCCGTAGCGGAGAAAACCCCGCGAATGCACGCATTAGGATGTCCGTGTGAAGGCCTTACTGCTTGAGAACATCCATACCGACGCCGTTGACCTCCTGCGCAGCCGCGGAGTGGAGGTCGAGACCCGCAAGGGTGCACTGGACCCCGCCGAACTGAAAGAAGCGCTGCACGGCGTGGACCTGTTGGGGATCCGATCGAAGACCCAGGTCACGCGCGAGGTGCTGGAAGCGCACCCGCAGCTGCAGACCATTGGTGCGTTCTGCATCGGCACCAACCAGATCGACCTGACCGCCGCCACGGACACCGCCACCGTGGTGTTCAACGCTCCGTACTCCAACACCCGATCCGTGGTGGAGCTGGCGATGGGCGAGATCATCGTCATGGCACGCCACCTCACCGACAAGAACAAGGCCATGCACGAGGGCGTGTGGGACAAGTCCGCCAAGGGCTCCCACGAGGTGCGCGGCCGCACGCTGGGCATCGTGGGCTACGGCAACATCGGCAAGCAGCTGTCCGTGCTGGCGGAGGCGTTCGGCATGAAGGTGTACTACTTCGACACCGTGGACCGCCTGGCCATGGGTAACGCCACCAAGTGCGACTCACTGGACGAGCTGCTGCAGTCGGTTGAGACCGTGACCCTACACGTGGACGGCCGCCCCAACAACGCCAACATGTTCGGGCGCGAGCAGTTCCGCAAGATGCGCCCGCGGTCGCTGTTCCTGAACCTGTCCCGCGGTCACGTGGTCGATCACGAGGCACTGCGTGAAGCCCTGGTCTCCGGTCACGTGGCCGGTGCCGCGGTGGATGTGTTCCCCACCGAGCCCAAGGCCGCCGGCGATCCGTTCACCTCGCCATTGCAGGGTCTGCCCAACGTGATCCTCACCCCGCACGTGGGTGGCTCCACCGCGGAGGCCCAGGAGAACATCGGTCAGTTCGTGGCCGGCAAGCTCGTCGACTACAGCCGCTACGGTTCCACGAGCCTGTCCGTGAACTTCCCCGAGGTGCAGCTGGATCCCGAGATCGTAGGCACCCGCCTGCTCCACATCCACAGCAACCTGCCCGGCGTACTGGCTCGCGTGAACTCGGTGCTGGGCGAGCACGGCATCAACGTTGACCGTCAGCAGTTGGTTACCAAGGGCCAAACCGGTTACCTGGTCACCGATTGCGGCAACGGCGTGACCCCGGAAGTTGTGGCGGCCATCGAGGCGCTGCCCGAAACCATTCGCGTGGCCACGGTCAACTAGCGCCCCTGGCGGGCGGCACCTAAGTGTTCGAGCGCCTCCGACTAAGCGCGGACAAGTGCCGCTCGCCACCAACGCGAGTTACCAACCCGAGCCACCACAACGAGCCGACGGCCCGTCCCGAATCACCGGGGCGGGCCGTTATCGCTCGTGACCCGCCGCGCGTCAAGGTTCCGGGGGAAACACTCAGTAAGTTCATAGAATAAATACCACGTAATTCCCATCACAATGACGTGGAGATCCCCATGAGCCATCCTGCGGTGCCCGGCGCGCACCTCAAAGACCTCGACCCAGATCCGCATCGCGGTGAGGAGATCGACTTCCAGTCCCCCGGCGAACGTGCCGAGGCCGAGGCCCACACAACTCACCGCATCAAATGGCTGGGTCTGGTGGTCGGCATCGGCCTGGCCTTGCTCGTGTACTTCCTGATGCCCGGCGATCTCGCCCAGGGCGCCCGCCTCACCGCAGCCACCGCCGTGCTCATGGGCACATGGTGGATGACCGAGGCCCTCCCCCTCCCCGCGACCGCCCTGGTTCCGCTGGTCGTGTTCCCGATCTGGGGCGATGACGTCAAATTCGACGATGTCGGAGCCTCCTACGGCAACAACGTGATCTTCCTGTTCATGGGCGGCTTCCTGTTGGCCCTGGCCATGCAGCGCTGGAACCTGCACCGCCGCATCGCGCTACTGACGGTCAAGGTCATCGGTACCAAGCCCACACAGATGGTCGCTGGCTTCATGGTGGCCACCGGTTTCCTGTCCATGTGGGTCTCCAACACCGCGACCGCCGTGATGATGCTCCCGATCGGCGTGTCCGTTCTGCTCCTGGTCACCAAGATCGGCAACGGCACCGACACCGGCGCGGGCCCCACCCCTGATTCCTCCGCCCCTGGCGCGCGTCAGAGCACCAAGGACGACGACGCCGCCCCGACCGATTCCGGGGCCGCTCCCGGCACCGATGTCGACCCACAGGACAGCTCCGTCAAGCAGGAGATCATCAAGTCCAACTTCGGCACGGCGCTGATGCTCGGTATCGCGTACGCCGCTTCGATCGGTTCGCTGGGCACCCTGATCGGCACCCCTCCCAACACCCTGATGGCGGGTTACCTCTCTGACGCTCACGACATCCAAATCGGCTTCGGTCAGTGGATGCTGGTGGGTGTGCCCGTGGCCGTGATCATGTTGGCGTTCTGCTGGTTCCTGCTCACCAAGGTGCTGTTCAAGCCCGAAATCACCGAGATCCCGGGCGGTAAGGAACTCATCCAGGACGAACTCCGCAAGCTGGGTCGCATGTCCTCCGGCGAGAAGCGCGTGTTGGCCATCTTCATCCTGGCCGCGTTGTCCTGGGTCTTCGTTCCCGTCATCTTCGACACCCCTCCCATCTCGGACGCCGGTATCGCCATGGTGGTCGGCCTGCTGCTGTTCTTCTGCCCGGCCGGCGCCGCCCGTGGCGTGCGACTGTTGGACTGGGACTCAGCGGTCAAGCTCCCCTGGGGCGTGCTGTTGCTGTTCGGCGGCGGTCTGGCGCTGTCCGCGCAGTTCTCCTCGTCCGGTTTGACCGAGTGGATCGGTGAACAGGCTCAGGGACTCGGTGGCATTCCCATGGTCCTGATGGTGCTGATCTTTGCGACCGGCATCCTGTTCCTCACCGAGCTGACCTCCAACACCGCGACCGCTGCGACCTTCCTACCCGTGGCAGGCGGCGTGGCCATGGGCCTGGGCATCGACCCGATGCTGCTGGCCATCCCCGTGGCACTGGCCGCGACCTGCGCGTTCATGCTCCCGGTGGCCACCCCACCCAACGCGATTGCGTTCGGCTCCGGGTACGTGACCATCTCGCAGATGATCCGCGGTGGCATCTGGCTCAACGTGTTCGCCATGGTCGTGATCACCATCGCCACCATGACACTTGCGGTCTGGGTCTTCGGCCTCACGTACTAGTGTTCACTCGTTCATGACCCCGACGAGGGACAGAACATACTGAGGGCCCGGAACCGTGCGGTTCCGGGCCCTCAGTATGTGTTTGGAAGGAGGTTACTTCTTCTTGTCGGCCTTCTTGTCCGACTTCTCCGCCTTCGCGGACTTGCTGGACTTGGTCGACTTAGTGGACTTGGTCGACTTTCCCGACTTGTCCGTGGCCACCGAATTGGCGGCACCCTTCTCAGTGCTGGCACTGGAGTTCTCCAGCTGCCCGGACACGGACTCGATGTGCGAGCGCATGAACCACTGGAACAGCTCGAGTCCCTTGACCTGACCGATCAGCATGTCCTCGGTGATCGGATCGACCTTGCCGGCCTTCTCGATGGCCTTGCGGTGGTCCTTGATCACACCGGAGTAGACCAGATCCAGAGCGGCCAGGTGCTCCACACCGGTGGCGCGCATCACGTCGTAGTCGTCCCACTTGCGGGACGCAACGATGGCTCCGGGCAGACCGTTGGGCGACACGCCCATGGTGGCCATGCGCTCGGCAACCTCGTCCACGAAACCGCGAACGGTCTCGATCTGCGGGTCCAGCATCTCGTGCACGGAGATGAAGTTGGGGCCCACTACGTTCCAGTGCGCGTGCTTGAGCGTCAGCTGCAGGTCGTTCAGGGCGTTCAGGCGCTGCTGCAGCGTGTCAGCCAGAGCGTGACCCTCGGTGGTCGTGAGACCCGGAACCGTGTAGCTGGCGTTCTTGGTGGACTTCTTAGCCATGTGAACCTCCTTGTGCACCCGGCGGACTGAAAACTCGCCGCTGTCATGGTGCGGTTTATTTTGATGTATTCATAATAACAACTTCCGAAACGCTCCACCAGGCAGGACGCTTCGCCCGCGGAGTAATTAGTGACGCGGGTCACCGATCACCTAGTCTGGGAACAAGTACCTGAGACTTGGAGTATCGGATGACCGCGCACTACCAGCACTTACTGTCCCCCCTCACCGTGGGTTCCACAACCCTCCCCCACCGCGTGATCATGGGGTCCATGCACACCGGCTTGGAAGAGAAGGAGGGCGGTGAGCATGAACTCGCAGCCTTCTACGTCGAGCGCGTTCGCGGCGGCGCGGGCCTCATCGTCACAGGTGGCGTCTCCCCCAACGCCGAGGGGGCCACGCGGAAGAACGGCGCCCACCTCAGTTCCGAGGACCAGCTACCGCGCCACCGGGTCGTTACCGATGCCGTTCACGACGCCGGCGGTTTCATCGCCCTGCAGCTCATGCACTCCGGGCGTTACGGCATGCACGAGCACGCGGTCGCACCCTCGCCCATTCGGGCCCCCATCAACAAGGTGACGCCGCGAGAACTGTCCGACAGCGACGTCGAACGCACCATCGAGGATTTCGCTCACGCCGCGCAGCTGGCCCAGCGGGCCGGCTACGACGGCGCGGAGATCATGGGCTCCGAGGGCTACTTGATCAACGAGTTCCTGGTCGAGCACACGAATCAGCGCACCGATCGCTGGGGCGGCTCGCCGCAGGCCCGGCGCCGCTTCGCCACAGAGATCGTCCGACGCGTCCGCGAGCGCACGGGCCCGGATTTCCTGGTGATGTACCGTCTCTCCGCCCTGGATCTGGTGCCGGACGCCCAGGAGTTCGAGGATGTCCTGGCCCTGGGCCGCGAAGTGGAAGAGGCCGGCGCCTCCATCATCAACACAGGCATCGGCTGGCACGAGGCTCGCATCCCCACCATCGCCACCAGCGTGCCCGGCGCGGGATTCACGTGGGTCAGCCGCGCGCTGCGCGAGAACCTGAGCATTCCGATCTCCACGGTCAACCGCATCAACACTCCCGAGCTCGCCGAGGAGGTCCTGGCGCGCGGCGACGCGGACCTCGTGTGCATGGCCCGCCCGTTCCTGGCCGACGCCGCATTCGTCGCCAAGGCACGCGAGGCTCAGCCGGACCGGATCAACACGTGTATTGCGTGCAACCAGGCGTGCCTGGACCACACGTTCACGGGTCAGCGCATGTCCTGCCTGGTCAATCCGCAGGCGATGCGGGAAACGGACCTGATTCTCGGCCCCACCCGCACGGCCGAACAGATTGCCGTGGTGGGTGCGGGACCCGCTGGGCTGGCGTTCGCGGAAGCAGCGGCGGAACGCGGTCACCGCGTCACGTTGTTCGAGGAGCAGCCCGAACTCGGTGGCCAGTTCCAGCTGGCCCGTCGAATTCCCGGCAAGGAGGACTACGCGCACACGATCCGCTACTTCTCCACTCGGTTGAAGGAGCTGGGAGTCACGGTGCGCACCGGCCACCGTGCCGCCCAGGAGGATCTGGCCTTCGCGGACCGGGTGGTCATCGCGGCCGGTGTGGACCCCCGTCAACCCGGAATCCCCGGGGTCACCGGGCCCACGGTGCTCGGCTACAAAGAGGTCTTGGAGGGCGCCCCGGTCGGTCAGCGGGTCGCAGTGATCGGCGCGGGCGGCATCGGGTACGACGTCGCGCACTTCCTCACGCACAATCCCTCCGCGGACTTCTATGCCGAATGGGGCATTGACCGCTCGCTGGAAGCACGCGGCGGGCTACTCGCACCCGCACCCGAGCCCCCGTTGCGTCAGGTCACCGTCCTTCAGCGGAGCACCACCAAACCCGGCTCACGCCTGGGCCCCACCACGGGCTGGATCCACCGCTTGGAACTACGCATGGCCAACGTGGTGTTCATCACCGGAGTGGAATATCAGGACATCACGGACCGCGGCGTCCGCATCTCCGTGGCCGCGCCGGGACCGGCCGGAGGTGTCATCGAGGAGGGCGGCGGCGTCGCCCTCGAGAACCCGCGCACGGAAACCCTGGTCGAGGTGGACACCGTGGTGCTGTGCGCGGGCCAGGAATCCCGCAACGAGCTGGCTCGGGAACTGGCCGGGGACTCGCGGCCCGTCCACGTGATCGGCGGCGCGGATGTGGCCGCGGAACTGGATGCCAAACGGGCCATCAAACAGGCTGTGGAATTGGCAGCGGCCCTGCCCTGAGCACCCACCGAAAGGTAGTGCAGGGCAGAGCCGCTGTTCACGAACGCAAGACCCGAGCTGCGGGTCAGTTGTCGGCGCGTACCGAGCCCTCGGTCGCATCCACGTAGTACGTGGCATCGCGATCGTCGATGTCCAGCTCAACTTCCCAGTTGAGGGTGCCGTTGTCCTCGTCCAGGGAGGCGTCGTCGAACAGCACGGTGCCGTCCTGTGACGAGGCCTCTTCGAAGACGCGCTTGATGGCCTCGTCGATGGAGATGGAGGCCTGACCCAATTCGTCCAGGTCATCCTGGTCCGCGTTGCCGTCCTCCCGCTCGTTGGTGATGTTCTGGCCCGCACCATCCACGGTGACATCGTGCTTGGTGTCGTTCTGGATGACCTCGACCTCAAAGACGTTGTTCCGACGGTCGTAGTCGATGTCCGCCACGTCGCCGCCCTCGTACTTGGCAAGAACGGTCTCCACCGCTGCCAGCGACGCAGCCTCGCCGCCGTCCTCGTCACTCGCCGACGCGGAGCCCGAGGCGTCCTCGCTGGGGTCGGAGGCCTGGCCGTCGCTGGGATCATCGGTGATCTCGGCGGTGGACTCGTTTTCGGGCACGGCCGCGGTAGTCTCCGCGGGGGCTTCCGCGGCGGGTTCGTCGTTGTTGGCTCCGCAGCCGGTGAGCAGGAGCGCACCGATCACGGCGGAGGAACTCAGGGTCAGAATTTTCTCAGTGTGCTTCATACGTCAATTATCCCGCTTACCCGCGAGTTTTAGGGGATTACCTCGGACTCTTCGCTCGCAATGAAAACTGCCGACGGGCACCCCCCTGACTTTCACCGGCTACTCAGCCAGGGTGTCTACTATTCTGGGGACTACTCACCGTCACACGCCCACCTCCCCCGGTCGGCGCGCACACGAGACCGCCACGGGTTGGCGTGGAAGGAGGCGGCAGTGGGTTTTTGGACCGGTTTGGAAAGCGGTATCGAAAAGGCCGTACGCACCGCTTTCACCGCGGGTTCCCGCAAACGAGTTGAAGCCGTGGAGATCGCCAGCGCCCTGCGCCGTGAACTCGATCAGGAATCATTCACGATCTCCGCCGGGCGCACCATGGCACCCAACGTCTTCACTGTCCAGTTCTCGGACGACGATTTCCCCCGCGCCCAGGAATGGGGCACGCAACTGGCCGAAGAACTGTGCGACGTGATCATCCGGCACGCGCGGTCCCAGGCCTACACGCTGCAGGGTGCCGTTCGGGTCAGCTTCATCCGCAACCCGGATCTCGAGGCCGGGGAGTTCCAGATCGTCTCGTCCTCCGAACGCACCGACGTTGGCACCGTGTCCTCGGGGAGTTCCTCCGGAGCGGCGTCGGCCTCGGTACGCGCCCCGGAACCACCACCCGCCCCGCGTCAGGAATCACGCCCGGCCCCGTTCGACGCCGCTCCCGGCCCAGGCCACGAGCCGCACCAAGCCGTCGAGTACGTCCCGGTCATCGAAGTCAGCGGTGAACGTTTCTCCCTGAACGCCCCCGCCGTGAGCGTAGGCCGTTCCACCGAGGCGGACATCACCGTGGAGGACACCGGCGTTTCCCGAAAGCACCTGGAAATCCGGCGGCAGGGCCAGCACTACATTGCTGTGGATCTGGGCTCCACCAATGGTTCCTACGTTGACGGTGAACGCGTGCAGGGTCGTGCCGAGCTGGTCAACGGATCCGTGATTACCATGGGGCGAACCCGTTTGGTGTTCCGGTTGCTACTCCCCAAGGAAGGGCGCTGACGTGTCTGAGCTGACCATCACGCTGTTGCGCTTCGGTTTCTTGGCGTTGCTGTGGATCTTCATTTTCGCCGTCATTGCCTCGCAGGCGCGCGACCTTGCGGTGGGCAACAAGGCCCGGGCCGCTGTGCAGAACGCGCGGAACAAGCGCACATCCGCACGCAAGGAACGTCCCGCCAAGCAACCCGCCGCCAATGGATCCGGTCCCACCACCACGGGTGGCACACGGCACCGCCCCCGAAACCTCATGATCATCGAAGGGCCCCTGTCCGGCAGCAGTTTCCAGCTCGGTTCCGCGCCCGTCCTGCTCGGTCGCTCCAACGAAGCCACGGTTCCGCTCGAGGACGACTACGCCTCCGGCCGCCACGCCCGACTGTTCCCCCAAGGTTCACGCTGGTTCCTCGAGGACCTGGGCTCCACCAACGGCACATTCGTGCAGGGTCAGAAACTCTCCCGCGCGGCGGCTGTCGAACCCGGCATGCAGTTTCGGGTGGGGCGAACCGTCATGGAACTGAGGCCCTAACTCATGCCCATTGCTTTCCGCTTTGCCGCACGCTCGGACGTCGGCCGGGTCCGCTCCAAGAACGACGACTCCGCGTACGCGGGTCGCTACTTGGCCGTGGTCGCCGATGGCATGGGCGGCCACGTGGGTGGCGACGTCGCTTCGGCATCGGCCGTCATCGACCTCACCCACCTGGATCACCCGGGTCACGAAGGTGAAGCCGAAACGATCTTGGCGGACGAGATCCAGAACGCCAACCAGAACCTGGCCAAGCTGGTCCAGACCAACCCCCGTCTGGGTGGCATGGGCACCACGGTGACTTCGCTGCTCATCGACGGCGACTCGATTTCCGTGGCCCACATCGGTGATTCACGTGCGTACCGCTGGTCCGAGGATGAAGGCTTCAGCCAGGTCACCACGGACCACACGTTTGTGCAGCGACTCATCGACGAAGGCCGGTTGCGGCCCGAGGAGGCAGAAAGCCACCCGCACAAGAACGTGCTCATGCGCGTGCTCGGCGACGTGGACGCCTCCCCCGAACTCGAAGTACAAACCATTGCCCCCAAGGTGGGTGAACGCTGGCTGTTGTGCTCGGACGGCCTCAACGCGGTGGTCAACGCGCAGACCATTGAATCGATCATGCGCTCGACCGGAGACCTCAACCAGATCGTGAACTCCCTGGTGGAACTCACCCTGGACCGCGGAGCCCCGGACAACGTGACCGTGGTGGTCGCCGAGGTCCAGGAAATCCCCCAGGGCAGCGAACCCGCCCCCACCACGGGTGAAACCGTGGGTGCAATACCGGACGAGAGCCGCACCTCGGACGAACAGCTCGCGGACGAAGAGCTCTGGAACTCGAGCCTGGACTCCCCCGTGGCCGGTGCCGGCTACACGGACAATCACCGCACACCGGCGGAAGCCGAAGAATCCTCGGCCGCCGCGTTGCGTCGGGACCTCTCAGAACGCCCCCACCTGCTGGTGGGCGCCGCGGCAAACGCCACCCAGACGGGTCGCATCCCCACCGTGACCGATTCCGTGGCCCAACGCCGCGCCACCCTGCTGCGCACCTCCACCCTGGACATCCCGTCAGACCCGGACGAGGTCAGGAACGCCCTGTTCGGCGAGGGCCGGCAGCGAAAGGGCGGCAAGCGGCGTCGTGCGCTGGTCATCGGTCTGTTGGGCCTCGCGGCGCTCGCGCTACTGCTGGGCGGCTGGGCCGCCAAGTCCTGGACCTCTTCGCAGTACTACGTGGGCGAGAACGACGGGAAGGTGGCCATTTACAACGGTGTGTCCCAGAGCCTGGGCCCCATCAGCCTGAGCGAGTTGAACAGCACCACCACCATTGAGGTGGACAGTCTGCCCAATTACGTACAGGAACGCGTGCGCGGAACCATTCCCGCGGGAAGCCACCAAGAGGCCGAACGCATCGTGACCGAGCTGGCGAGCTCCGGGGACGGCGAACCCAGCCCGCAGCCCACGGGCCAGGTCAGGGTCATCACGCCCACGCCGGAGGATTCTCGCTCCCCCTCCGCCACTCCGGAGAACAGCAATGGGGGTGATGGCTCGTGAGCAATGCCGTGACAAGCGCTCCCCCGAACGCTCCTGACGAGCAGGTCACGCCCAAACCCCGGCGGATCACGGAGCTGTTCCTGCTGCTGATCGCCTTGGCCATTGGAATCGGCGCCAACATCCTGGTGGATCCTGATCAGCTGACCGAGGACCCGGGGCGCATCATCACGAGCGGTGCGGTACTGGCCGGCGGCGGCTTATTGATCCACGTGGTGTTGTGGATCCGCGCCCGCTACGCGGATCCCTACCTGCTGCCCACTGCCGTGACCCTCAACGGTCTCGGCCTGGCCATGATCCACCGCATCGATCTCTCCACGGGACAGACCGCCTCCGACACCCAAGTGGTCTGGACCGGGTTGGCCATGGTGGTCGCGTGCGTCGTGCTCTGGTTGCTCAAGGACCACCGCCTGCTCCGCAAGATCACCTACATTTCTCTTCTGTTGTCCGCGTTGCTCCTGCTCTTGCCGATGGTGCCCGGCCTGGGTGTGGAGATCAACGGCGCACGGCTGTGGATCTCCGTGGCCGGACGGACGTTCCAGCCCGGTGAGATCGCCAAGATCACCCTGGCCATTTTCTTCGCCGGATACCTGTCCACCAACCGCGACCTGATCATGCTGGCCGGCCGCAAGATCGGCCCGGTACGGCTGCCGCGTTTCAAGGACATTGCTCCGATGTTCGCCGCATGGCTGATCGCCATCGGTGTGCTCGTGCTGCAGCGTGACCTGGGCACCGCGATCCTCTTCTTCGGCCTGTTCCTGGTCATGATCTACCTGGCCACCGGCCGCATGGGATGGATCGTCCTGGGCGTGACGCTCATGCTGGTGGGCGGCTTCGTGGCGAGCCGCATCTTCTCCCACGTGAGCCTGCGTCTGGATTCCTGGCTCAACGCCTTTGAACCCGAGGTCTACAACCGCTCTCCAGGTGGCTCCGGTCAGATCGTCCAGGGACTGTTCGGGCTGGCCTCCGGTGGGTTGTTCGGTCAGGGGCTGGGCCAGGGCCGCCCGGATCTGGTCTCCTATGCCAATTCGGACATGATCATCACCGCGTTCGGTGAGGAGCTCGGCCTGATCGGTCTGGGCGCCATTCTGTGCATGTTCCTGCTGTTCGCAACCCGCGGCCTGCGCGCCGCCCTGGGTACCCGTGATCACTTCGGCAAGCTGCTGGCCGCGGGACTCTCCGCGCTCATGATCATCCAGTTGCTCGTGGTCATCGGCGGTGTGACCCGGTTGCTGCCGCTGACGGGTTTGACCACGCCATTCATGTCCGCCGGTGGTTCCTCCTTGCTGTCTAACTGGATCATCACCGCGGTCCTCCTGGCCATCTCGCACACGGCCCGTCGACCGGTCCTGACCGGCCCGGCCACCGACGAGGACTACGCGGAACTCCAAGCTCATGTGAAGGCCACGCGTGATGACCAGGAGCGGGAGGGTGAGCTCGATGACTCCGAGCCCACCACCGAGTTGTCCTCCTCGGTCGCCGGTACGGGTGGACCCCACGACGACGCAGGCACGGCCACCGAAGTCATCTCCCGGATCCGAGGGCGTTCCGGTTCGAAATCTTCAGATCAATCGGGCTCGACCCCGGAAGGAGGAACACAATGAACACGTCCATTCGTCGACTGTGGTTCGCGTCCGTGGCCATTGTGATGGTCCTTCTCCTGGCGCTGACCTACGTGCAGTTCTTCGCCGCCAAGTCACTCGAGGCCAATCCCTGGAACAACCGGGCCCTGTACGAGCAGTTCGGCTCGGATCGCGGGTCCATCCTGGTGGGTGGCGAGGAGATCGCGAAGTCCGTTCCGTCCCAGGACGATTTCGAGCACCAACGCGTGTACGAATCCTCTCCGCTGTACGCACACCTGACCGGGTACTTCTCGCTGGTCTACGGCGCCACCGGGCTGGAAGCGACCATGGGTGAGCAACTGTCCGGAGCCTCGGACGAGCAGTTCTACAACCGTGTGGTGTCCCTGTTCTCGGGTAATCAGCCCACCGGTGCTTCCGTGGAACTCACGCTGGACCCCGAACTGCAACGCACCGCGCACGATCTGCTGGAGGGCCACAAGGGATCAATCGTGGCGGTGAATCCGCAGACCGGCGAGATCCTGGCCATGGCCTCCAGCCCCGGTTACGATGCAAACCGCTTGGCGTCCCACAACGCGGACGAAGTGGTCTCCGCCGCCGACGAGCTCAACAGCGACCCGGACAAGCCCTTGGAGAACCGCGCCATCGCCGGCGACCTCTACGCACCGGGGTCCACGTTCAAGATCATCGACACCGTGGCGGCCCTGGAGTCCGGTCAGTACGACACCGATTCCACGCTGCCCAACCCGGCGGAACTTCCGCTACCGGGTACCACGGTCAACCTGCCCAACTACCGTCAGGGTGGCTGCGCGGCCCGCACCGAGGTGAACCTGGAGTTCGCCCTGGAGCAGTCCTGCAACACGCCGTTCGCGTCGATCGCCATGGACCTCGGTCAGGACGCCATCAGCAAGACCGCGGAGAACTTCGGCTACGGACAGGACCTGTCCATTCCGCTGCAGGTGACTCCCTCACTGTTCCCGGAGGACATGAATGACTCCCAGCTCGCTCTGTCCTCGATCGGCCAGTACGACGTCCGCACCACTCCCCTGCAGGTGGCCATGATGTCCGCCGCGATCGCCAACGACGGTGTGATGATGAAACCTCAGCTGGTGAAAACCGTGCGCTCTTCCGATTTGTCCGTGATCCAGGACTTCGAGGCCGAGCAGCTGCGCCGTTCCACGGATCCGGAGACCGCCCAAACCGTCAAGGACCTCATGGTGCAGGTCGTCAGTGACGGTATCGCCGGCGGCGCTGCCGTTCCCGGTGTGGAAGTAGGCGGCAAAACGGGTACCGCAGAGCTGGGAACCGAAGCAGGATTGAACGACTCGTGGTTCACTGGTTTTGCGCCCGCAAACGACCCCCAGATTGCGGTGGCAGTGGTTATCGAAGACGTAGACGTAACCACCGGTGCACAGTTGACCAGTCCGAGCGCTAAGCAACTCTTTGAGGCGGTGTTGAACCAGTGAGACCATCGTCGAACACCATTTTGGGCGGGCGCTACGCACTCACAGAACGTATCGCCATAGGCGGCATGGGAGAGGTCTGGAAAGCAAAGGACCAGGTCCTGGGCCGCATCGTGGCCGTCAAGATCTTGAAGGACGAATACAACGGCGACCCGACCTTCTTGCAGCGATTCCGTGCCGAGGCTCGGCACACCGCGCTGCTCAACCACCCCGGCGTGGCCAATGTCTTCGACTACGGCGAGGACGAAGGCTCCGCGTTCCTGGTCATGGAGCTGGTTCCGGGTGATCCGCTGTCCAACGTGATCGATCGCAAGAAGTCGCTCGAGCCGGACACCGTTCTGAACTACATCGGGCAGACTGCCCGCGCCTTGGCCGCTGCTCATGCGCAGGGTCTGGTACACCGCGATGTGAAGCCGGGCAACCTGATCATCACCCCGGACAACCGGGTCAAGGTGACGGACTTCGGCATCGCCCGCTTGGCGGATCAGGTGCCGCTCACTGCCACCGGTCAGGTCATGGGCACCGCCCAGTACCTGGCGCCGGAACAGGCCACGGGCCAGACCGCCACGGGCTCCTCCGATATCTATTCGCTGGGCATCATCGGCTACGAACTGCTGGCTGGGAAGCGACCGTTCACCGGTGAATCCCAGATCGCCATAGCCCTGGCCCAGGTCAACGATCCGCCACCGCCGCTTCCGGACAGCATTCCGGAACCGGTTCGCGCGCTGATCATGTCCATGCTCGCCAAGGATCCGCAGGACCGCCCGGAGAACGCCGGCAAGCTGGCCAACGCCGTGGATGCACTCCGACGCAACGACGTGAAGTCCGCCGTGGCCATGGTTCCCGGGATGGCTCAGTTCCTCCCCGACCACCCCGAGGACGACCAACCCACCGAGGCGATCTCCCCGGTCAAGGATGATCGCACCCGGCCCATGCCGCGTTCCACGGGTTCGGCAGCCGTACCGGCGGTCGTCGGTTCCGCAGCCGCCGCCAATAGACCGGATCCCAAGTACAGTGCCCACCCCTCCACCGCACAGTTCGACGCCGTGGAGCACTCCGACTCCACGGGCAAGGGTGGCTCCGAATCGGCTGGTCGGCGTCAGTCTCCGTGGCCCTGGGTGCTGCCCCTGGTGTTGCTCTTGCTGGGCGGCGTGATCTTCGGACTGTGGGCTCTGGGCAACCGGGACGATGGCGATTCCACTCCGCAGGGCACCGTGACGTCTTCCACCGCGAGCCCCTCCGCGGAGATGGTCACGCTTCCGGCGAGCATCGTGGGCCAGAACGGTGACGAGATAGCCAATGACATCGCGCAGCTCGGTGTGAACGTGGACAAGCGGCTGCAGCAGGGAAGTGGTAACCCCGATGGCACCGTGATCTCCTCGGACCCTGAAGCGGGCACCGAGGTCGCCGTGGGTTCCACCGTGATCCTCTACGTCGCGTGGTCTCCCGAGGCCAGCAACAATGGCGGCGGCCAGCAGGATTCGGAGGCTCCCGCGCAGGATGCCCCGGCCACACAGAACCCCGCGCCGGAGCAGACGCAGGCACCGCAGCCCGCCGAGCCCACCCAGGCTCCCGACGACGCCCCGGCCGCCACCCAGAACCCCGGGGCCCGCGATGATTCCGCGGCCACCCCGGCGGCAGAAGCCGCCGCCGATCCCGACGCCGCGGCGTCGTCACCCGCGGACGGTCAGCTGCAGAGCGTGGCCGAGGCTCCGCGCTCGGATGCTGCCCAGGGCCAGCAGAGCGTGAGCGGCGCCGAGCAGGGTTCCGGTGCCGGCACCGGAACCGAGGGGTGACCCAGCATGCCGATGCCCGCAATGCCAGACCTGATCAACGACCGGTACAAGGTCGGTGAGGTCATCGGTCGCGGTGGCATGGCCACTGTGCACGTGGGTGAGGACACCCGTCTGGGGCGTCGCGTAGCCATCAAGGTATTGCGACCCGAACTCGCCGCGGACGATACGTTCCACGAGAGGTTCCAGCGCGAGGCACAAGCAGTGGCCTCCCTGAACCACCACACGATCGTCTCGATTTACGACACCGGCGAGATCAAGCCGCAGGGCCCGGACGGCGTGACCCGACCGTACATCGTGATGGAGTACGTCCCCGGGCAGACCCTGCGGGAACTGATCCACGGTAAGGGCATCGACCCCGAGCAGGCCATCGAGTACATGTTCGGCATTCTGGATGCCCTCTCCTTCAGCCACCGCGCGGGCATCGTGCACCGCGATATCAAGCCGGCCAACGTGAAGGTCACCCCGGACGGCGGGGTCAAGGTCATGGACTTCGGCATCGCACGCGCCGTGGAGGACACCCAGGCCGCGCTCACGCAGTCCCAAGCGGTCCTGGGCACCGCGCAGTACCTGTCCCCCGAGCAGGCCCGCGGTGCCTCGGTGGACCCGCGCTCGGACCTGTATTCCGCGGCGTGCGTGCTGTTCGAGATGCTCACCGGCCGCGCACCGTTCGTGGGCGAGTCCTCGGTCGCGATCGCAGCGCAGCACGTGCGGGACGCACCGCCCGCGCCGTCGGCGTTGAACCCCCAGCTGCCCAAGTCCGTGGACCGGTTCATGGAACGGGCGCTGGCCAAGGACCGGGACCATCGCTTTTCCGACGCCGCTCAGATGCGTCGCGCGTTGCGTACAGTTCTCGTGGAGTTGCCGGATGATCTCGAGGCCACTCAGGCAATGGATCCGACGCAGACCGCGGACACCAACACCAAGACACTTCCTGCGGTGGGTGCCGGAGCCGCCGCCGGCGCCGTGGTCGCAGCCGGACGCAGTGAGACCGCCGAGCAACCGGTCGACGCGAATGATGACCCCCTGCACTACGAACTCGATCCGGATGAGGACACCGAGGACGTGCGACCGGGTGCCGCGGCTGCCGCGCCTGCCAAGCGGGACAAGCAGAAGGGCGGCAACGGCTGGATCCTCCCCGCGGTGCTGATCGTCCTGCTCATCACGGGGCTCGGAATCGGCGGTGTCCTGGGTGTGCAGTGGTGGCAGAACCAGCAGGTGGAGCAGCCGTCCATGGTTTCCGTTCCGCAGGTCGTGGGAATGGACCGCACCACAGCGGAGAACACGCTGCGTGACGCCCAGCTCGAGCCCACCTTCAGCACCGAGAACAGCGATTCCGTGCCGGAGAAGCACGTCATCACCATGGATCCTTCCGCGGGCGATCAGGTGGCGGTGGGTTCCAGCGTGGCTGTGACCGTCTCGGACGGGCCCGGCACCGTGGACGTCCCCAATGACCTGGTCGGTCAGACCCTGGACAACGCCCGCAATGCCCTGCGTGAAGCGGGCCTGAGCGTGGGCATGGTCAGCACGGCCAACAGCGCAACCGTTCCCGAGAACGTGGTGATGTCCACCGATCCAGCTGGCGGCACCTCGCTCGACAAGGACAGCCCCGTGCAGTTGCAGGTCTCCAGCGGTCGGGTGACCGTGCCGGACGTCGTGGGCATGTCCCGCGCCGAAGCCGAGAGCGCCCTACGCGCGGACAACGTCCGGTTGAACTTCAACATCGCAGTCCGGGATTCCCGGGATGAGGCCACGGACAACGTGCTCGAACAGTCCGCCCCGGCCGGTTCTTCGGTGGCCCAGGGGTCCACGGTCACACTCACCATTGCGCGTCAGGTGACGCCGTCACCCACGGCCACACCCACCCCCACGCCGGAGCCCAGTGAGGAGCCGACGGCGGAACCGACCTCGGCCGAGCCCACACCGTCTGCCGAGCCCGAATCGGCCGGCAATGGTTCGGACGAACAGGCTGAGAGGCCGACCCCGGCATCTACCCGCTCCCGGGGTTAGCCGCTCCACAGACGACGACGCCGTGCTCCCCCTTCTCGGGGAGCACGGCGTTTCCGTGAAGGTCACCGCTGATGCCGGTCATGGTTGTGCGTGACGTCGCATCCGGACGAGACCCGAACGTAGCGGGACGCTGAACTCTCAGGCGGTCATGAGCGGGGACAACCCGGCGGCCGCGGCTGCGGCACCCACCTGCCCGACCTCTTCGAGCCACGTGCCGAGCATGAGGTACCCGCCCTCGGTGAGCACGGACTCGGGGTGGAACTGCACGCCGTGCAGGGGCGCGGTGCGGTGCTTGAGCCCCATGACCACCTGGCCGTCCTCGGTGGTCGCGGTGACCTCGAGGCAGTCCGGGACCGTAGCGGCGTCGACGGCGAGCGAGTGATAACGCGTGGCCGTGAACGGGGACGGTACGGAAGCGAACACGCTCGTACCGTGGTGGATCAGCTGGGAAGTCTTGCCGTGCATCAATTGCTGCGCGTGACCCACGCTGGCGCCATAGACCTCGCCGAGCGCCTGGTGACCCAGGCACACACCCAACAGCGGGGTCCTGGTCTGTTCGGCCCAGCGGATCAGGTCTGGGCAGACACCGGAATCCGCCGGTGCGCCGGGCCCCGGTGACAGCAGGACGCCCTGGTGCTCACCGGCCAGAGCGGTCACCGCCGCGACATCGAGGTCGTCATTGCGGATCACCGTGGTTTCGGCCCCCAACTGTTGGAGGTAACCCACCAAGGTGTAGACAAAGCTGTCGTAGTTATCCACCACGAGAATCTTCACGGACACGAAAGCTACTCCTGCGCGTACAAGCGATTAGACGGAACTATCGCGCAAGTCTACGCCCGCGTGAGCGGTAGACTGAACGCCGGTTTCACGCCCAGGCGTCTCACGCTCGCAATGCGTACCGTGGAGGGGTCCGAACCCCGCACGTCCCACGCAGCAGGAGGAATGATCAGTAGTGTCCCAGCCCAAGAAGCGATTCGGTAAGTCCCGCGAGTCCCTGGAATCCAACCAGAAGTACGCGATCACGGATGAGGATCGTCAGCTGACCGAACTGGCCGCCCAGAACCTGCCCCGCAATCGTCATGCGGAAGCGTTCGAGAAGTCGGTAGCCCGTGACAACGGTGGCTCCACCTCCGCAACGGCGGACGGCACGGACGAGCTGGAGGGTGAGAAGAACAAGAAGGCCCTGCGCAAGGCAGCCAAACGCGACCGCACCGGCGAGCCCCAGCCGACCCCCATGTGGTACAAGGTGGTCATGATCGGCCTGATGATCGTGGGCCTGCTGTGGATCATCGTGTACTACCTGTTCCAGGGCACACTTCCCATTCCGGGGATCAACGTGTGGAACCTGATCATCGGCCTCGTCTTCATGATGACCGGACTGATCATGACCACCAGATGGCGTTGACCCGCACGCTTGCGCTCATAGAATTCTCAGCCCAGGAGGCACATCGTGGCCACGTCACCGCAGCAACCGGGTTCGGATCCTGACCCAGTTGGCCCCGCCAGTACCGGAGACGCCGGGGACACCACCCCGCGCTCGGATCAGACTCCGGACAGGGAAAAGTCCCGGCCGCAGGAATCTGCGACCGGGACAGCCCCGCTCATTGAAGACCGTCAGGACACCGGGGGGAACAAGCGTCAGATCAACGCCGCTCGCATGGAAGTGCGATTGCGGCGGATTGCCCTGCTCGGACTTGTACTGGTGCCCTTGGTGTACTTCATCGTGCAGTCGCTGCGCTGACCCTCTCCCCGGCCCGCGCAGCGACCGCACGTGCGGGATCAGTTGGCCTCGGGAGCCACGAACTCGACGTCCAGGTCGATGCTGACCTTGTCGGACACCATCACGCCGCCGGCTTCGAGGGCAGCGTTCCAGGTCACGTTGAACTCCTTGCGGGAGATCGCGGTGGAAGCGGTGAAGCCCGCACGGGTCACGCCGAAGGCGTCAACGGCCACACCGTTGAACTCGGCTTCCAGCTCGACCGGCTTGGTCACGCCGCGCAGGGTCAGCTCGCCGGACACGGTGCCTTCGCCGTCGGTCAGGTTCAGGCCCAGGATGCGGTAGGTCATCTCCGGGTGGTTGGCCACGTCGAAGAATTCCTCGGAACGAACGTGGTTGTCACGAGCTTCGTTCTTGGTGTCCACGGAAGCCATGGCCACGACGATCTCGCCGGTGGACTGTGCTGCGTCCTCAGCCACGTTGAGCTGGCCGGTGACGTCCGAGAACTGACCGCGGACCTTGGAGATGCCAGCGTGACGAACGCTGAAGCCGATTTCGGTGTGGGCGGGGTCGAGGGTCCAGGTACCGGTGGTCATGCCGTTCAAAGTAGTCATGGGGGTTCTCCTTGAAATTGTCGCGTTCCCCGTTTATCCGGGGAACTATTGCTTGCTTCGGAAACTACTTTACTCGCCCGTGTTGAGATGTCAACCAATTCCGCAGAAAGTATTTATATGATCTGCGTCATAGAAAAACCCGATCCGGGATCGGATCGGGTTTTCCTCTAATTGCCAGCGCAGCGCTACGGCCTGGGCTTGAGTCGCACGTTGGGCAGCGTGGGCGCCGGAAGAGCGCCGTCATCGTGCGAATCAACGACGACGCTCGGGAACCTGCCGTGCGGATCGGCGTCCTCGACGGTCGGGGCGTCGTCGGCGTCGATCGCGGACTGCCAGGCGTCACGGTAGGCGACGATCTCGTCGTGGGACCGGCCCACGAAGTTCCACCACATGGTGATCTGCTCACCGAACGGGGTACCGCCCAGGATCAGAAGGATCACCTGCTCGCCCTGTGGGACCCGGAACCTCACTGTCCGGGCACCGGTGGCGATGTGTGCCAGCTGCGCAGTCTTGAGCACACACCTGGGGCCGCCGTCGTCGGGGTCCACCTGGATCAGGGTCTTGCCCTCGTCCAGCAGTACGCCGTGTTCGAAGTCCTCGTTCAGGTCGAACTCGACCTCAACGGTGTGCTCGGTGGCGTCGACCACGAGCTCCGCGCCCAGCACGGGGTGGAAGGAATGCACCGGCGAGCGCTGCCCGGCGAATTCACCCAGGAACACGCGCAGGTCCCAGTCCTCACCGCTCAAGGGCTCCGGGGTGTAGGCCTCGAAACCAGGGTCGGTGTCGCGGGATGCGTCCGGCAACGCCAACCACAACTGGGCACCGTGCAACACGGTGGTGTCCGCTGTGGAGTATTCGGTGTGGCTAATGCCGCGCCCGGCGGTCATCAAGTTGATGCTGCCGGGAGTCACGGTGGCCTTGTGACCGGCCGAATCTTCATGGTCAATGCGGCCGGTGAACAGCCACGACACGGTCTGCAAACCGGTGTGCGGGTGCGGCGGAACGTTCATGCCGCCGGTTTCCGAGACGTCATCGGGGCCGTAGTGGTCCACGAAGCACCACGGGCCGATCATGGTGCGACCGCGCGCCGGAAGGGTGCGGCGCACCTGCATGGCACGCGGACCGCCCAGCGGAACCTCACGGGGGTCGATGATCTCGAGGCCCTGCGCGGGCTCGTCCTCACCGCACAACTGTTCTGAGGGGTCCGGTTCGATATTGCTCACTGCGTGCCTCTTTCCTTGCCCGTTTCCTTACGCGCGGCGTTCCCGCGTTCAGATCTGGTAATCGATCACGGACTGTTGGCTGAGCCCGTGGAACTGCCGCTGGTGATACACCAGGGGTTCCCCCGAGCCCTGGTCGCCCAGATTCTCCACGACAGACGCGTTGAAGACCAGTGCAGGGCCCGCCTTGACCCGGGCGAGCGGCACGGCACGCAGCACACGACGCACGCCCAGCAGGCGAGGCTCACCGGTGGGCAACGATTCCCACGGCATGTCCTCGCCGAAGCGCGGGGCGCCGGAGATCGAGAAGGCACGGGCCAGGTCGATATTGTCCGCGTCCAGGAAATGCACCAGAAATGACTCCGCGTCGGCCACGATCGCGGCCGAACCGCGTTTGGCCTGCAGAGAGAAACCCAGGATGGGCGGTTGCGCAGAGATCGACGACAATGAGGACGCCGTGAGACCCACCGGGCCCTCCGGTCCCGCCACGGTGATGATCGCGATTCCCGCGGGGTGCTGACCGAAGGCGGCCTTGAACCCGTTGATCAGGTTGTCGTCCTCGATGAGGTCCTCCGTGGGTGCCACGAAGTCGGCGACCTTGGCCGAGGCGTGCTCCGCTTCTTTCCCGGTGGCGGGCACCGAATCCAGGACGTGCTCGTGACGGTCCGGCGACATCAGATCAGCAGAGTCCGCGCCGGGCTGCGAAGCTCCGGATGGTGCGTTGCGAGGCTGATCTGTCATGGAAAGTCCTTCCAAAGGTGGACGTGGTCGACGGCCTCAAACACTGAGAGGCGCGTGGTAGCTGTAACGGGGGCTGACTCTCCACAATTCCAGGCCGCTCCGGATTTGTTCATCCCGCAGCGCAACAGTCCGTCACAATTACTGCCTGCTCCCCGGTGCTCACGTGGTCGTGTCAGCGCGGTTGGCTAGCGCAACGAACGGTATTCCTTGGCGAAGTGCACGAGCGGTGCGTCGGCGTTGCCCGCACCCTCGCCCCGGCCCATGGCCACCACGCGGCCGATGAACACCTCATGGGTGGCCGCGGTATGACTCGAGACGGTCTCGAGTTCGAACCACGCCAGCGAGCCGTCCAGCACCGGAGTTCCGGAACTCTCCGTGCGGTGGAACGGAACGGAATCGAGCAGCCCGTCCACGGGGTTACCGGGACTCGCCAACCAATTGGCCACGGATCGCTGGGACGAGTTCAGCAGGCTCAGGGTCCACACACCGGAGGTTTCCACTGCCTCGCAGATCCGCCCCATGTCGTAGAGACACACAAGCATAGTGGGCGGATCGTAGGAAACATCTGCGAATGCCGTGACCGTGGCCGCGTGGTCCTTACCCCGGTGCCGCGCACACACCACGCCCACGCCCGCCGCGTGGTCACCGGCCAACAGCCGGTAGCGGTCCACTTGCTCGTCGGTGGGTTCCGGGTCCACTGCCTCAACGTCCATGCGTTCAGTGTGGCATTCTCGCCGACGACGCCGCGCCCGACCCCGCCCCGCTACCTCACCTTTCCCGGCGGGGCCGCTCGCTCATTCCCCAGCCAAGCCACTCGCTACCCCTGCCCCCCGGTCATCCGCAGCGTGATGTTGAGCCTGCCGCCGTGCTTCATCCCCAACTGCGGACCGCCGGTTCCCGGATACACCTTGGGTACACCGTGGAACGCATAGCGTGAGGGGCCGCCGAACACGAACAGGTCCCCGGAGCGCAGTTCGATGTCCTGATAGGGCGCGGTACGGGTCTCGGTGTTGCCGAACCGGAACACGCACGTATCCCCCAGCGACAGGGACACGATGGGCGCGGCCGAGTACTCATCCTTGTCCTGGTGCATACCCATGTGGGCCTGGGAATCGTAGTAGTTGATCAGCGCGGAGTCCGGCTCGAAGTTCAACGCGAGTTCATTCAGCTCGCCGTACGCGTCCGCCGCGGCACGCTGCCCCATGTGCACGAGCCACCCCGGCAGCTCTTGGACCCCCGGCCCAGCACTCGCGCCGTACCGGTAGGGCCGCCAATTACGACCCAGCATGACCGACTGCACGGACATCCGACCCCCGCCGGGCATGACCTGGTGCCGCATGGGAGAATCCCTGACCCAGACGCGGCATTGGGTCACCAATTGGGCCTGTTGTTCGGTGTCCAGCCAGTCAGGGATATGCACCGCACCGGGCGCCGGTTCCTGGCGCTCACGCGGTACGGAGAACAATTCGTTGACCTCGAATTCGGCCATGCATCAAGCCTACGCAGCACCCCCGACAGCCATAAGCGCCCCAAGAACCGTGGGAATTATACCGCCGCACGAGCCGTTATTTCCCCTAGAAACCATCATCGAGAAGTGAGGTATTACGTGCGCCAGCCGCTGTCCGTCATTGATTTCGCAACCGTCCGCAAGAACCAGTCCGTGGGTGAGAGCTTCGCGGATTCCGTTACCCTCGCGCAGGAGGCCGAGCGACTCGGCTACACCCGGGTTTGGTACGCGGAGCACCACAACATGCCCACCATTGCGTCCTCTGCGCCGGCCGTGTTGATCTCGCACATTGCGGCTAAGACGGAATCGATCCGGCTGGGTGCAGGCGGCGTGATGCTTCCCAACCACTCGCCGCTCACGATTGCCGAGCAGTTCGGCACTCTGGAGGAGCTCTACCCGGGACGCATCGACCTGGGCCTGGGCCGCGCTCCCGGAACCGATCAGCGCACGTTGCAGGCCCTGCGCCGCTCCCCGCAGTCCGCGGACAGCTTCCCGCAGGACGTCAAGGAACTGCAGGGGTACCTGACCGGAAACTCCCGTATCCCCGGCGTCTCCGCCATGCCCGGCGCCAACACCAACGTGCCGCTGACCATCCTTGGATCATCACTGTTCGGTGCGCAGCTGGCGGCCTCTTACGGCCTGACCTACGGATTCGCCTCGCACTTCGCCCCGGACGCCCTGGCGGACGCGGTCAACACGTACCGCACCCAATTCCAGCCCTCCGAGCAGTTGGCCGAGCCCTACGTGATCGCGGCGGTCAACGTGATCGTCTCCGAGAATCCTGAGGACGCAGCTCGCCAGCTCGAAGCCACCCAGCGCGCCCGTGTCCGCATGATGGTGGGCCGTGGCCGCGAGTTCACTGAGGACGAGATGGACATGGTCATGGCCTCGCCCGCCGCGCAGCAGGTACTCCACATGCTCAAGTACACCGCGGTGGGCACCCCGGACACCGTGGTCGACTACCTCGAGCGTTTCGCCCAGCACGCGGATGCGGATGAGCTGATGATCTCCCCCGTGGCCACCCGCCAGGAGGACGTCCTCGGGGGCATGGAGCTGCTGGCCAACGCCTGGAACAAGTAGGCCCTAGGCGAGCTTGCCGAGGAAGGCGCCCAGAGCGGCGTCGAACTCGGTGGGGTTCTCCATGTTGGGCGTGTGGCCGCTGTTGCTGATCACCGCCAACTCGCCGTGCGGCAGCAGCTCGGCCATGCGCTGGGCTGCGCCGCCGTCAAAGGCGTCGTTGTCGCCGGCGATCACCAGGGCGGGTTTGTCGAAGTTCTTGAGCGTTTCGACAAAGTCGTTGCGTTCGGCGCGGCCGCGCATGGCTGCCGTGGCACCCTCGAGCGGTGACGCCTGGATCATCTCGAGCACCGTCTTGGCCACCTCGGGCAGTCGCTCCACGTTCTCTTCCCAGATCATCTTGGGCAGCACGGCCTCGCCGTAGGCGTCCATGCCGCCGCTCACGATTCCGTCAGCGGCCACGTGACGACGACGCCGCCCCGCCGCGTCCTCGGCCTGCGGCACCGTGTCGTTGATGATCAGAGCGCTCACACGCTCCGGGTAGGATTCAGCCAGCTGCATGGCCACCTGTCCGGCCATCGAGAAGCCCAGCAGCACCGCCCGCTGGACCTGGAGCTCGTCGAGCAGAGCGATCACGTCCGCCACGAATTCCTCGGTGTACACGATCCCGGGAGTGACCTCTGATGCCCCGAATCCGCGCAGGTCCGGGGCGATCACGCGCCAATCCTGCTCGGTGAAGGCCTTGACCTGGCCGTCCCACATGGAACGGTCGTAGGCGTGACCGTGCAACAACACGAGCGGGGCCCCCTGGCCCTCGTCCGTGTAGGCGAGGTCGATGTCGTTGACGTGTGCGGTGTGCGTGGTGAATGCGGAACGGCTCATGGCTCCCATGATGCCAGCCACCTGGCGGGGGCCTCCACGACCGGCCATTTGATGACGCCTTACTGCAGGGTAGGGCGCCTTACCGTGCAGTAAGGCGTCACGAAATGGTTCCCACACAGCCCCGAC
Organism: Kocuria sp. WRN011; assembly: GCF_002295155.1. Lineage (NCBI taxonomy): Bacteria > Bacillati > Actinomycetota > Actinomycetes > Micrococcales > Micrococcaceae > Kocuria > Kocuria sp. WRN011. Next base: position 29,890 of record NZ_NSGI01000010.1, on the reverse strand, counting down.
GCCGCCCGCCCCGGGAAGGGGGCGAGCGGCGTCGGCAATCTGGGTGAGGCCCGGGCACGGATAGTTAGGCCTCGCGCAAGAACTCTTTGATGACCGCGTCCGTGTGCTCACCCAGGGCGGGCACAGGCTTCATGGCGGGCTCGGTGCCCTGCAAGGTGGCCGGGGGCATCATGGACCGCACCGGGCCGGCCGGGGTTTCGACGTCGCGCCAACGGTTGCGCTCGGCCAACTGTGGATGCGCGGAGAACCCGTGCATGTCCCGCAGCTGCGCGTTCGCAATCCCCACGGCGTCCAAGCGGTCCTGCAACTCCTCGGTGCTCAGGGTGGAGGTGGTTTTAGCAATGATGTCGTCCAGTTCCTCCCGGTTCTCCACGCGGCGGGCGTTGGGCGTGAATCGGGGATCCTGAGCCATGTCAGGGCGCTCAATGACCTGGTCACAGAACAACTGCCACTCGCGCTCGTTCTGGATCCCCAGGAAGACCGTGCCCTCCAAAGTCTGGAATGGGCCGTACGGGGCAATGCTCGCGTGCGAAGCTCCCGCACGACGCGGAGCCTTACCGCCGTATTCGGCGAAGAAGTAGGTCTGCTGCACCCACTCCCCCAGGGACTCGAGCATGGAGATGTCCAGCACCTGACCCTTGCCCGTCTTGCCTCGCTGAATCAACGCGGCGAGGATCCCGGAATAGGCGTACATGCCGGCGGAGATATCCGCGACGGACACGCCCACCTTGGCCGGAGCCTCCGGGGTGCCCGTGACGGAGAGTAACCCGGACTCGCACTGGATGAGCAGGTCGTAAGCCTTGCGTTTGGTGTAGGAACCGCCCATGCCGTACCCGGAAATCGACACGTGAATCAGCTGGGGATTGATCTCGTGCAGTGCTTCCGCGCCGAGACCCAGTCGCTCGGCGGCGCCGGGTGCCAGGTTCTGCACGAGGACATCTGCTTCCTTCATGAGCTCGCGCATGACCTCTTTGCCCTGCTCGGACTTGAGGTCGAGAACCACTGATTCCTTGCCACGGTTGAGCCACACGAAGTAGCTGGCCATGCCGTTGACGGTTTCGTCGTAGTTGCGGGCGAAATCACCTTCGGCACGTTCGATTTTGATGACGCGCGCACCCAGGTCCGCCAGCTGACGGGTGGCGAACGGAGCGGCAACGGCCTGCTCCATGGACACCACGGTGATGCCGTCCAGGGGAAGTGAGTTGGGTTCTGACGTAGTCATGAAACCTCCTTCGGGGATGAGAACTGCAGTGGCTTAGAAGACGAGGGGCACCAGGAACAGGCCGGCCGCCAGGACCACGAAGATCGCTCCGATGTTCATGTAGATACCGGTACGGACCATCTGCTGCATGGTCACGGCGCCCGAGGCGAAAGCAATCGCATTGGGAGGTGTACCCACGGGCAACATGAACGCACACATGCACGCGATGCCCGCTGCCACCACGAACACGGTGGGATCGGCGCCGATACCCACGGCGATACCGCCGACCACCGGGACGAATGCCGCAACCGTTGCGGTGGAGCTGGTGAACTCGGTCAGCATCAGGAGCACGGCCACCATGACGCACAGGATCAGCCATACGGGCAGCGCACCCAAGCCGGCCACGGCGTCACCGATCCACGCGGACAACCCGGTGCCGGTGATCTGTGAAGACAAGGCCAGGCCGCCACCGAACAAGAGCAGGATTCCCCAGGGGAGCTTCTCCGCGGACTTCCAATCCATGAGCATCACGCCACGGGACGGGCGCACGGGCATCATGAAGGTCAGCAGTCCGGCGGTCATGGCCACCACGCCGTCGGTGATCCAGGTACCGGGGAAAATCAGGGGCAGGGCAATCCAGCAGATCGCGGTCGAGCCGAAGATCACTGCGATCATGCGCTCACCCGTGGACATTTTGCCCATCCCGGCCAGCTCCGACTCAAAGAGTTCGCGGCCGCCGGGCAACTCATCGACCTCGGGGCGCCAGACCCACTTGGTCAGCACGAGCACGCCCAGGACGTACATCACGATCATGACCGGGACACCGACGAGCATCCACTGCAGGAAGGTCACGGGCACACCCAGCGATTCACGCAGGTAACCCACCACGATCAGATTGGCCGGGCTGCCGAGCATGGTGCCGAACGAACCAATGGTCGCACCGTAGGCGATGCCGAGCACCAGAGCGATGCCGAACTTGGAGTTCTTCTGCAGCCCGATCCGGCGCTCCTCGACCATCTTCACCACGGCCATACCCATGGGGATCATCATCATGGCGGTCGCGGTGTTGGACACCCACATGCTCAACAGGGCCGTGGCGAGCATGAAGCCGGCCACCAACCGTGTCGGTTTGGTGCCGACCCGCAGCACGACGTTCAACGCAATGCGGTAATGCAGGTTCCACCGTTCCATGGTCAATGCCAGCAGGAAGCCGCCCATGAACAGGAAGATGATGTCGCTAGCGTAGGAGGGCGCGATGTCCTCCAACGGCGCCACACTCAGCGCCGGGAACAGCACGAGCGGCGTCAGCGCGGTGACGGGGATAGGTACGGCCTCCGAAACCCACCACACACCCATGAGGATGCCGATGGCGGCTGTCACACGGGTCTCGTGCGGAAGATCGGAAGGCATCAATATATAAACCAGAGCACCCAGGGCGATACCCCCGACGACTCCAATGAGTCTGCGGTTGTAATGACTGGCCTCACCGACGTTTTCGGCCATTCCGGGAGGCTGCTTCATCCCGGTACTGCTTATAGAGCGTGAGTTCTGATCACTCATACCCGCCACCTTTGCTTGAGACATGCACTTCAATATATTGGATACTGTGACGCCTGTCACCCCCTGGGACCAATAATCTTTTGAAGGCCCATCTGCCGCGAAATCTCGGGGATGTCAGCCCCTGTTCAGAACTGAGAAGCCATATAGTTCAAGGGGAAACAGCAGCCACCTACCGTCAATCCACCGAGGAGAGGCCATGTCCGGGCCCAACCAACCCCCGGCCCATCGCCGCGGGACCATGAGTCGCCGTGCTATGGAGCACATCCGTGCCCAAATATTGGACGGTCATTACTCCGCCGGGGACGTGATCCGCCCCGAAACCGTTGGCCCGGAAATCGGCATCTCCCCCACCCCCGCCCGGGAGGCCCTCCAGGCGCTCACCACGGAGGGCTTCCTGTCCTTGATTCCGGGCAAGGGATTTACCGTGGACCCGCTGACGCCCCAGGACATCGAGGACGTCTTCACCGCTCAACAACTCATCGCCGGAGAGCTCGCTGCGCGCGCCGCCCAACGCGCGACGCCTCAGGACGTCGACGAACTGGAAGCCATTCATTTCGAAATCAACGCCGCCGCAGTGCGACGCCTGGTCGACGTGGTCGAGGAACGCAATCACGCGTTCCACCGCCACATCACCCTGCTGGCGGACGCCCCCAAGCTCGCGCGCATCCTGGCGATCGTGACCCACTACGTGCCGCGCAGCTTCTACGGCTCCATCGAGGGCTGGCCCAAGGCCTCGGCGGAGGACCACGCTCGCATCATCGCGGCGTTCCGCTCCAACGACGCCGACGCCGCTCGGGTCGCCATGGCCGAGCACGTCGCCCACGCGGGTGAGCTGTTGGCACAGCACATCGCCGCCCAGAAGTGATCCGGACGGCGATGTACGTCTTGCGAGCGCTCTAGCGCTCAGCAATTGGGCACGGACTGTCTAATTCTGGATACCCGCTGCCTTGAGGGAACGTTCGTCCCACACGGGATCCTTGCGACCCACCGCGGGGCTGTGTGCCTTGCGATAGACCAGGATGGTGCGCTCGAAGGTGATCACAATGACCCCGTCCTGGTTGTAACCCACGGTCCGTACCGTGACGATGCCGACCTCCGGTCGGGAACTCGAGTCGCGCTTGGACAGCACCTCGGATTCGGAGTAAATGGTGTCACCTTCGAACACGGGGTTCGGCAGCCGCACCTTGTCCCAGCCCAAGTTGGCAAAGACGTTCTGGGAGATGTCCGTGACGGACTGCCCCGTCACCAGAGCCAGGGTGAACGTGGAGTCCACCAGCGGCTTCCCGAACTCGGTTCGAGCGGCAAGATGTGCATCGAAATGAATGGCCGCGGTGTTCTGGGTCAGCAGCGTGAACCAGCTGTTGTCCACGGGAAGCACGGTGCGTCCCAGCGGATGCCGGTAGCGATCCCCCACTTCGAAGTCCTCGAAGAACCGGCCTTCCCAGCCGGATTTGTAGTTCGACTCGCTCACGGGAGTCTCCTTTCACATCTCAAGAAATTGAAGGGCTCCGCGCTCAGTAGGAGCGAGGCATGCTCAGAACCTTGGTGCCGATGAACGCCTTGATCATGTTGTTGTTCACGGGAGCCACCTGGTACATGCGGTTCTCGCGGAACTTCCGCTCCACGTCGTACTGGTCCACAAAGCCGTAACCGCCGTACGTGTTGAGACACACGTTGGCAGCCTCCCACGCGGTCTCGCTCGCGAGGTACTTGGCCATGTTGGCCTCCGCACCGCAGGGCTCGTTGGCGTCGGCCAGCTCGCAGGCCTCCCAGCGAATGGCATCCGCGCCACGCAGCTTCATGTACGCCTCCGTGATGGGGAACTGCACACCCTGGTTGGCGCCGATGGGACGACCGAACACCTCGCGGCTCTTGGCGTAGTCCACGGCCTTGTCGATGAACCAGTAACCGTCACCGATGGCCTCGGCGGCCAGCAGGATGCGTTCCATGTTCCAGCCGTCGATCACGTAGCGGAAGCCCTTACCCACTTCGCCGACCACTGCGGAGGAGGGCACACGCAGGCCTTCGTAGAAGATCTGGTTGGTGGCGTAGTTGAACATGGTGCGCACCTTGACCGGGCGCAGCGCGTCCGGCTGCTCGGCACGCACCTGGCGCAGATCAACCAGGAACAACGTCAAGCCGGCGCTGCGGTCCGCCGCGTCCTTGTCCGCCGTGCGGGTCAGGACGAGCAGGAGATCGGACTCATCGATGCGGCTGGTCCAGTTCTTGTGGCCGGTGATGACCCAGTCGTCGCCGTCCTTGACGGCGCGGGTCTGGATGCTGGAGGTGTCCGATCCGGCTGCTTCTTCGGTGATGGAGAAGGCCTGCAGACGCAGGGAGCCATCCGCAATGGACGGCAGGTACTCCTTCTTCTGCCACTCGGAACCATGGTTGAGCACGGCCTTCATCGTGTACAGCTGGGCGTGGCACGCGGCGGCGTGACCACCGGAGCGGTTGATCTCCTCCATGATGATGGACGCCTCGGAGATGCCCAGACCCAGTCCCCCGTACTCTTCCGGGATCAGCGCGGCCAGCAGTCGCTTCTGGGTGATTCCGTCCACGAACTCCTGGGGGTAGGAACGCTCCAGGTCTTTGGCTCGCCAATATTCGTTGCCGAAGTCGGCGCAGAAATCGCGCACGGTCTGTCGGAGTTCTGCTTGCCGTTCAGTGTCCTTGTGAACCACGCCGGGCTCCCTTCACAGTGTCAGTCGCGCTCCAATGGGTGATTCAAACCACACGCCATCGCGAGTAATGTTCAATATATTGCAGTACTGCGGTGAGCTTTTCAACCCCCTGCCTGAGATTTCAGGTCACATATTTCCGCACAGATGCCGCGGGAACTCTGGCAGTAGTAGCTCTCCTGTGCGAATATATTTTCATGACCTCAACGGAACAGCACGAGATTCTGAGTACCCGCACGGCGTTGTTCGCCCCGCTCACGCGCCCCGATCGCGTCCACAAGGCGCTAGCCGCCAGTCCCGCGATCGCGGATTTGGAGGACGCTGTGGGCCCGGACGACAAGGACTCCGCACGCGACAACCTCGCCGACCTCATCGGAGACGTCACGCCGGGTCGGCTCACCGTGCGCATCAACGACATCGCGACCGAGGTGGGCCAGGCCGACGTCGCCGAACTCGCTCGTTGCCTCGAGGCCACTCGCGGCTCGGCCGGGAGCAAGGCGGAAGGAGAGCTCGGGCAGACCACCGGCGAGACACCCCCCGCTGGACGAGAGAACGGAACTTCCATTGCCCCGTTCGCGGTGATGATTCCCAAGGCCGAATCCGCGGGACAGGTCATGAAGGTTGCCGAGCAGCTTCCGGACATTCCCATCGTGGCGCTGGTCGAAACCGCCCGAGGCGTCGCCAACACCACCGAGCTAGCCACGTGCACCCCGGTGGTCCGATTGACACTCGGTGCACTGGATCTCGCCGTGGATCTCGGCTGTGAACCGCAGGGTGCGGCGATGTCCTTGGCGCGAGCCAATGTGGTGCTGAGTTCCCGGCTGGGCAATTTGCCTGCACCGTTGGACTCTCCCGAACCGGACGTACGCAATGCAGAGGCCACGGAGGGTGCCGCCCAGCGTGCGATGACCGATGGCTTCGGCGGAATGCTGTGCCTGCACCCGACCCAGGCACAGATCATTGCGAAGGCCTATCTCCCCAGCGAGGCGGACGTCGAATGGGCCAAGGAAGTTCTCGCCGTGGCCGACGGCGTCGGAACCGTGGGCGGTCAGATGGTCGACCGCCCCGTAAAACTGCGAGCCGAGCGCATTCTCAAGGACGCCGAGCAGGCCGCCTCCTAGCCGCGCGAGCCCGCCGGAACGTCTCACCGGCAACCCCACAGGCCCGATCGCCATTTGATGACGCCTTACTGCAGGGTAGGGCACCTTACCGTGCAGTAAGGCGGCACGAAATGGTTCCCACACACATGCCGACGCCGCCCGCCCCGGTGGGGAGCGAGCGGCGTCGGCGGGTGCGTGGCTGGGGTTGCGGCTAGATCTCCGCGAACCGCACCACGGTACGGCTGGCGATAGCCGCGATCACCGTGACGATTGCGAGACCCAGCGGGATGGTCCAGCGTCCGAGTTCGCCCACGAGGTCAACCCAGAAGTCCGGCCAGGCCACGACCGCCGCAATCAGTCCGAGCAGCAAAAGCACCACTGCCACTACCGAGACCACAGTCCAAATGACACCAGCCGCACGGTAGATGCCGCCGAAACCCATTCCCGCAAACAAGCTCATGAGGCACATGAGGAACAGGGAGATAGCGACGATCAGCGGATTGCCGTTGTCCATGGCCGTGACGGTCAAGTAGCTGACGCCCACGCCGTATCCGGTCGCGGATTCAATGGCCAGCAGCACGAGGCCCACCGCCACGACCACGAGTGAAGTGATCACGAACCCCAGGGCCGTTCCGGCCCAGAAGTTATGGCGGGTACTGCCGAACGCCAATGAGCCGGCGAAACCACGATTGGCGGTCAGTGCACCGTGGGAGATCAAGAAGCCCGGGATCGCCCAGAAGATGGCCTGGTTGTACTTGAAGCCATCACTGACCTCTGGCGGCAGCGGCAGGCCTGTGCGAATGCCAATGATGAGAGCGATGATGATCATGATGACGGCCACCATCAGCAGGATTGCCGGAGCAATCACGAACGAGTTGACCCTGTTCGTCAGGTAGAGCGCAAGGTTTCTGCGTACGTACTGCATTACAAGCTCCTTTCCGCATTGTCCGCCCCGCGCATACCGCGTGCGGCTACGAGTTCCTGCAAGGTGACCGGCTCGACCGAAACGTTGACCTCATCGGCCCTACGGTGGTCGTCGTCAGTAGCGGTGCCATCCACCGTGATCGAGAGGATGTTGCCCAATCGGTGTTCGCGGAGAATCTGGCGATCACCGGCCAGGTCACGAACCACGGACTCAAGGCCTCGCAGTACGAACGCACTGTCCCTGGCCTGATCGATGTCCGCGTCCACCGTGACCCGTCCGTCCTCGAGCATCACCACGTTTTCGAGCAGGTCGGAGACCTCGTCAATCAGGTGCGTCGAGAGAATGACCGTGCGCGGGTGCTCGGCCATGGCTCGGGCGAACTCCTCGTAGAACAGCGCACGGTGACCGGGGTCCAGGCCCAGGTACGGCTCGTCCATGAAGGTATACGGCGCCCGAGCTGCCAACCCGATCACGATGACCAACGCACTGCGCTGACCACGTGAAAGCTTCACGGCACGCGTGCCCATGGGCAGGTGGAACCGAGAGGCCAACCGCTCGGCAAGCTCCGCGTCCCAGTTGGGGTAGAACGTGGGCAGGATGCGCAGCAACGATGCCGGGGTGTCGTCGTCGTGGAACTTCTGGTCCTCATGAATGAAACACGTGCGTTCCAGGATCTTGGCATTTTCCCGCGGATCCTGGCCATCGATGAGGATTTCACCCGAACTGCGGAACTTGTGATTCAGAATCACCGACATCAGCGTGGTCTTACCCACGCCGTTCGAGCCGAGCAGTCCGTGTACACGATTGGGTGCGAACTCCACGGTGATGTCCTTCAGCACGTGCTTCTTGCCGAACGACTTGTTGAGGCTTCGAATCTGGATGCCCTGTTGACCCGTGTCCCACGGAGCACCCGTTCGATGATCTGCCTGTGGAGCTTGGGAACTCATGGTGTGTCCTTTCTAATGAGCGCAACCATGTCGTCGAGGGACAAACCCAGTCGCTGTGCCTCGGCCACTGCCGGGCGAATGAAGTCTTCGTCGAACGCCTTGCGGCGTTCCTCGCGCAAAATTTCGGGACCGTTGGCATCCACGAACGTTCCTATTCCACGACGCCGCACCAGGACTCCCTGGTCGACCAACCGTCCCAGTGCCTTCCCCGCCGTTGCGGGGTTGATGCGGTAGAACGCCGCTAGCTCGTTGGTGGAGGGCACAGCCGAGTCCACCGGGTAGTTGCCCTGGAGGATGTCGTCCGCAATCTGGTCAGCCAGGACCATGAAGATCGGGCGACCATCTTGTCTCGGTGTCATGACACCTCCTCTGGTTGTTTGGTTCCTTACTCCACTAATTAACCACTTAACCGATGAGCCGTCAAGAGCTGGGGGCGAGCGGGTTCGAGGGGGCGGCGAGAAAGGTCGCGGGACCGATGAGGGGCAGAACCAAATGATCCCGCCTTACTGCACGGTAGGCGGGTCTACCGTGCAGTAAGACGGGATGAAATGGGTGTGAGTAGGCACCGGGCCGGACAACCATGCCAACAGCTTCAGCGCCGGCCGAGGTGGCGCCCCAGAGCTACCGGACTGCGACCCACCAAATGAGCAGCATGGTCACGAAGAAACCGGTGAGGTAGTTCAGCCACAGGAACGTCTTCCACCCGGCGTTGGCCCGTCCGGAATCGGCGTCCGTGACGGAGCGGAAGCGGAGCACGTTCACCAGGTACGGCACCGCGAGCAGCGCGGCCAGCTGACCTGGCCAGTCGGTCAGGAGCATCAACAAGCCAGCGCCGGCATACAGCGCGGCGGACACCCACACCGTGGGTCGGGCACCGAGCACCGTGGCCACAGAGGCCAGCCCGCCGTCACGATCCGGAACCACATCCTGCACGGCCCCGAACATCTGCGAGGCCATACCCCACAGGAAGAACCCGGCCAGCAGTGCCCACAGCCCCAGCGTGAAATCCGCGCCCGCGAGCACCAGTCCGTAGACCGCCGGCGAGACGAAGTGCGTGGATGAGGTCACGGCGTCCAGAAACGGCTTTTCCTTGAACCGCAGTCCCGCCCACGAGTACGCCACCACCGCGAACAGGGACACCGCGAGCACCGCGATCGACCGCGGATTCCCGGTGACAACGGCCCAGCCCAGCAGGACCAGCACGAACGGGACCGGCACCAAGCAGGACGCGAGTAGCACCGAGCGCCGTGCAGACCTGTCCACGACTGCACCTTCTACGCCGCCCTTGCGGGGATTGCGGAGGTCCGATTCGTAGTCGAACACGTCGTTGATGCCGTACATCGCCAGGTTATAAGGCACCAGAAAGAACACGGTTCCGAGCACCACAAGCCACCATGGCAGTCCCCCGGTCAGCAAGACAGCTGCGGTGAACGGATAGGCGGTGTTGACCCAGCTCAGCGGCCGGGATGCCCAGAACAGTTTGCTAATCACGCGTCTCCCGCGGGTTGTCGGTGTGAGTGCTAGCAGCTGCACCCTGAGTGGACTGGCCACGCTGAGCACGGTTTCGGCCTGAATCATGGGATCGCCCCTGCGCGCGCTGCGAGGCATTCACCCGGCCGCCCAACAGCAGCCACAGCCCCGGCAGCAGGATTACCCCGGCCAACGGGTAGGCGAAGTCTTCGAGCGGGGCCAGGCCCACCTGCACACCGGAGATGTTCTGGTCCGTATAGGTCATGATTCCGGCGGCGATCATGAGGTTGTCGAACACGGCGGTGAGGACGAACAGCAGCACGGTCGAGACGCCCAAGGCACCCCAGAAGAGCGGTCCGGGCCTACGCAACACCACAGCCACGATCAGCACCAGGACAGCAAGGCCCAGAAAAATGAAGTTCACATCCCAGTAGGTCACGGCCGGTCCCCTGTGAGTGCGCGCGGTCCCCCGCCGGAGGAGGTACCATCCGCTGCGGAAGCCCCCGAGCGCCGTCGTTGGTCCAAAGTGCCATCGGCAGAAGAACCGCGCGACGTACCGGCCCGCGAGCGCAACCAGCGCCAGAGCACGGGTGCACCCAGGATGTAGATCATGGTCTGGTAGCAGAGGAACGCCAGGAAGAAGACCTCCTCTAGAGGCAATTCGGGAGCCACGAAGATCCCCAGCGTGAGCGAATTCTCCCCGTGCCAGAACAACCCGTTGATGATGCCCACCACGTCCCACGCGAGGAAGAACAGCACGCCCACGATCAGCACGATCCAGGCTCGCATGGGCGCCCCGGACCAGAAGTAGAGCTTCCAGCGGCGATCGATCAGGGTGAAACAGCCGATGAACACGAGCAACATCAACAGGTACATCAGTCGGTGCGCTCCCCTGGGTGGGCAATGTGGGTAGCGGGCCGGGAGGGTGAGCCCACGGCCGGGTCTGGATCAGACCCGGCCGCGGTGTTCGCCGCAGATTTTTCCCCGGGGGCAGCCTCCCTCACTGCATCAAGTACTACTTCGGACGAGATGAGGCACATAGGTACCCCGATTCCCGGCCGCACGGACGATCCCGCGTAGTACAGCCCCTTGATTCCCCTGTCGCTCACACCTGGCCGGAACAAAGCCGATTGGGTGAGCGTATGCCCGGGGCCAAGCAGAGATCCGCGCCACGCGTTCACGTTGGACACGAAATCAGCGGGACCATAGGTTCTGCGTACCTCGATCCGCTCTGCCAGGTCTTCAATGCCTGCCCATCGGGCGAGTTGGGCCACGGCGGCATCTGCCACCTTTTCGACCTGCAGTGAACCCGGTTGGTTCATCTCGGCCGTGTGGATCCCTCCTCGTCCCCATTCGGGCACGGCGGGCGACGGAACCAGAATGAACAGGTTCTCGTCGCCGTCCGGGGCGGACCCCGGGTCGGTAGCGGACGTCATGCACACGTACATGGATGTCTCGTCCGCAAGTTCTTTGCCCTCCGCGATGCGCGCGAAGTTGTCCAGCCAATCCGCCGTGAACAGCAGATTGTGATGGACCAGTTCGGGCAGCTTTCCGCGCACGCCCAGGCACACGAGCACCCCGGAGGGTCCCGGGTCTCGGCGCTTCCAACGCGATTCGGGCGCACGGAACGGCTGCGGGAGCAATTCAGTTTGTAGGTGGTGCAGATCGGTCGCGCCGACGACGACGCTCGCGGCCTCCCGCTCCTGCGTCCCGTCCTCGAGGCGGTAACGCACGCCGGTGACGGCGCCGCGGCGTCGGCCCAGTCGAGGCGGGAATTGGCCGGAGGAGCTCACGTCGATGCCGGTGACCGTGGCACCGGTGACGATCTCCACTCCGGCCTCCCGCACGAGGCGTTCCATGGCGTCCACGAGTGCGGCGAAACCGCCCTGCGGGTACTGCACGCCGTCCGTGAGGTCCAGGTGGCTCATCAGGTGGTACATGGCCGGGGCCGAATCCGGGGCGGCGCCCAGGAAGACCGCGGGGTAACCCAGGATCTGGCGCTCACGCGGGTCCGGGAATCGCTTGGCGATGTAGCCCTCCATCGAGTCGCTCAGAAGCGCACCCAACCGGGGCAGGTTCTTGAGCACCTCGGGGGTCATGAGCTCGAGGGGCTTGGTGAAGTTCGTGTAGAGGAAGTACTTCTTGGCCAGCTCGTAGACCTCGGCGCCGGACTCGAGGTAGCGCTGCAAGGCCTTGCCGGAGCCCGGGTCCAGTTGTTCGAAGAGCTCCCCCGCTTCCCCGGACACCACGTCCACGGGTTCGGAATCCAGGTGCCGTTCGAAGAACGTGCGGTAACCGGGGGTGAGCTGACGCAGGTCCAGTTCCTGGTCCGCACCGGAACCCATGAGGCGGAACCAGCGGTCGATGACTTCGGGCATGAGGTACCAGCTGGGACCCGTGTCGAACCGGAATCCCTGCGCGGACCAGCGACCCGAGCGCCCGCCCAGGGTCTCCTGTTGCTCGAGGAGCACAACGTCATGGCCGTCCTTGGCCAGCAGACCGGCCGTGGCCAGGCCCGCGAACCCGCCGCCGATCACCACCGTGCGGCTCATGAGACACCTCGCGATCCCGAGCAGGAACCCGCGTGCGGATCATTGACGGAACCGGGACGCGAACCGGCGCCTGCAGCAACGCCCTCATCGGAGCGCGGCACACTGCGAGATCCTGCGAGCACTCGCGCGGCAATCCGAGCCTTGACCGCAGTGGGCACGCTGATGCGCTGCTGCGTCAACTCGGCCGCGGGAACGGCGGCGATCCTGCGGGCAAGTTCGTGGAAGAGACCGTGGGCCAACAGCACCGCACGGCGAGCGCGCCGGTCGAGGGCGAGAATGCCGGGCACAGCGGCGTCGAGATCCGCGTGCAGATCCGCGAGCAAAAGGCCCTTCTCAGCCTCGCCAAAATCGGCAGGGTCGGTGTCGGGGAAGTAGGTGCGACCCAGCTGATCGTGATCCGCACCCAGGTCGCGGAGGAAGTTGATCTTCTGGAAGGCAGCGCCCAGCCTGCGCGCGGTGGCGCGTAGCATCTCGCGCTGTTCGGGGGTGTCCGCGCGGGTCCCGGGCAGGTCCATGAACACCTCGAGGCACATGAGACCGATGACTTCCGCGGAACCGTAAATGTAGGTTTCCAGCGACTCAGGGTCGTGTTCGGCCACCTCGAGGTCAGCGCGCATCGAGGCGAAGAACGGCACAGTGAGTTCGCTGCCGAAGCCGTGGCGGCGAGCGACGTCCGCGAACGCATGGACCACCAAGTTGGTCGAGAACCCGCTGGTCAAGGCCTGTTCCACCTCACCCTCGAACTCATCGAGAGCCGCGCGCACCGGACCGGTTTCGAGCCCTGCCGCAGAGGCCGTACCGTCCACCACTTCGTCAGCCACACGCACCAGGGCATAGATGCTGGAGATGTCCCGGCGGCACTCGCGGGGCAGGGTGCGGCACGCCCATGAGAACGACGTGGAGTAGCGCCCGATGACCTGCCCGGCCGCGGCTGCGGCGGTGCGGGTGTACAGCGGGAGAGGGGTGCTGGGAGGCGTGACGACTCGGCTCATTTACTTCCTCCGATGCAGCACGTAGTGGCAAATGGAATTGAGCTCGGCCCGTTCCGCGTCGGGCAGGGGCAGTTGATCCAGGGCGTCCTCGGCCTGGGCCACGAGTTCAGTGGCGAGTTCCACCGCACTGGTTTCCGCGCCCGCGTCCGCGAGGGCCGTTTTCACCTGGGCAACTGAGGCGCGCCCGGCCGCGAAATCCGCAAGTACCTGGCGAGCACGGCCATCTTTCATCCCGTGGGCGGTGAGCACGGTTGCTTTGCCCTCGCGCAGGTCCGCTTCGGTGGACTTGCCCGTGATCCGAGGATCACCAAAGGTCCCCAGAATGTCGTCCACCACCTGGTAGGCCACCCCGATGCGCGAACCCGCATGGGCGAGCCGAGCGGCGTCGTCCTGGTTCGCGCCGGCCAGCAAGGCCCCGGCCCTGAGCGGCGCCTCGAACGAGTAATTGGCGGTCTTGAGCCGTTCCATATTAAGGATGTCCTGCACAACGGGGTGTTGGCTGCCAAAGCGATGCATCGAGAGCAGCACATCATCCAGCTCGCCCGCCGCCGAGGCCGTCACGGCGTCGAACACCACGGCAGCTACGGGCTGCAGCCGGGCCGGATCCGCCGTACACGTGGTCGCCAGCCGCAACGCACCGGTCAGCAAGAGGTCACCGCCGATGATCGCGGCGGCCTCGCCCAGGTGCTGAGCTTCGTTCGACGGCGCGCCCACGTTCTGCGCGTCCCTGCGGTAGAGCTCCCCCACTGTGGGGCGGCCACGCCGAACGGGATCACGGTCCACCACGTCGTCGTGCACCAGAAGTGCGGCGTGCAGCAACTCGAACGAGGCGGCCAACCGCACGCAGTCCGGATCTGGGATATTGCGTGTCTCACCGCGCATGATTGGCTCGGTGCGTCCGGCGAAGGCGCGCCAGGCCAGGTGGGTCAGGCGCGGGCGCAGAAGTTTCCCGCCGGTGACCTGTTCGCGGACGCGCAAGCGCAGCATGGGAAAACCGGGGCTTTGTGTGACCGAATCCCTGAGCCCCTCGAAGTACGAGTCCAGCTCGTTGGCGACCGCCTCGCGGAAGGCGTGCCAGGCGTGGTCGCCGGACACGGCTGCGTCGTCCCGAAGGGGCGCGGTGCCAGTGTGTTGAGGCTGCGTGAGCCGTGAGAACGTCATGACTGCTCCTCACTCGCTCCGTAGGTCTCCCCGATATCCAGCGTGCCCTGCTCCTGGACGGGTCGCCCCTTGAGCTCGTCCCGATTGGACTCGAGGCAGGAGGCCGTGCCGGTGAGGAACTGCAGAACGGCGTCTCGGCCATGCTGATCGAGTTTTTTCAATTCGTCCTCGACCATGTTCATCATCGGGTGGACATGCTCCATGGTCTTGGCGCGAGAGGCGTCGACGGCTCTGATGATCGTGCGGCGCCGGTCCTCGGGATGGGGTTCTCGTACGGCATGACCCGCACTGACCAGCCGGTCCACCACGGCCGTGGCCGCGGCGCTCGTGATGTGGAGTGCCCGAGCCAACTCCGAGGGCCCCATGGGTTCGCGCATCAAGATGGCCATGGCCGCGTAGTCGGTCTCCTTGAGTCCCATGATCCTGCGGACCTGATAACCGATCTCCTCGTTAAGCTGCACAACTCTTCGCAGTAGTCGGCTTTGAGGGCTGACAAAATCGGGCCTCAACCGCGGCTCAGCCATCAACAACCTCAAATTTTTTAGTAGTTAGAAAAGTTGATAACCATGATGCTTGAAGAACCTGGGAGGTGTCCAACTAGTGTCGACGACGGGCGCTAAGCCATCTGATAGCGATTTACTGAAAAGTAACCATCCATACCGTGCAGTAAGACGTCATGACATGGCACCGGGTCCCCACGAGCGCTTCAGCGGAGCTGTTTGAGGGCCCTCATGACGGAGTTGCCGTAGCCACCTCCGAAACGGATTGCGTGCACCAACAACGGGGGCAACTGATACCAGGGCACGCGCTCTTGCCAGCCGCCGGCCAGGGGGTAGACCTCGTCGTAGGCGTTGAAGCAGTCCTCGCCGAAACCGCCGAACAGCAGCATCATCGCCAGGTCGTATTCGCGGTGCCCATAGAACGAGGACGGGTCGATCAGCCAGTTGTGGCCGCTCGAATCGACCACGCGGTTGCCCGCCCACAGGTCGCCGTGGAGCAGGCTGGGTGGCTCGGCCGGCCCGGCAAGTTCGGCCGCGCGCGGTGCCAGGTCAGCCAGCAGGTCCGACGCCGCCGGGTCAAGATGTCCCGAGTCGATGGCCGTGCGCAGCAACGGTTCGATGCGGCGGTGCAACAGGAAATCGGCCCAGTTGTCGGTGGGTGAGAGATCCACCGGGAAGGATCCGATGCGCTGGGGCAGCTCAGGGTCCAGCCCGCCGAAATGCGGTGCGTCGGCACGGTGGATCTGCGCCAGGCCACTACCGCATTCCGCCTCGATCGCGGCGCCGCCCGCGCCATAGGATTCGTCGATCCATTCCAGGACCAGTCCCTGGTCGGTCACGCGGATGACCCGCGGCACCGAGAGCTCGGGCGGTGCCGCCGATCGGAGAGCTTCCAGTCCCGCAGCTTCCAGCTCCAACACACCGGCTGGCGCATCGAGCATGGTCTTGGCGAACAGTTGCCCATCAGAGGTGTCCAGACGATAGGCGGCGGCGGTATCACCCCCGCTCAGCGACTGCACACCGGTGACATCGAGATCGGCAAGGAGGTCTTCAGGCAACTGATCCATGTTTCCTCTCTACACCATTCTGGACGGTGCTCACAGGGTCTTTTTCTAGGCTGAACACATGCAACTACAGGACAAAGTGGTCATTGTGACGGGCGGAGCATCGGGTATCGGGGGCGCGCTGAGCCGAGTGCTCGCACGCCGGGGTGCGAGCGTCGTCGCCGTGGATATCAACGAAGAAGCAGGCCAACAGCTGGAGTCGGAACTGGGCGAGAGCGTGGTCTTCGTGGCGGGTGATGTGTCGCTCGAGGAAACCGCGCAGACCGCGGTACGGACCGCCGTCGAACGCTTCGGACACCTGGATGCCCTGGTCAACAACGCGCACGCATCCAAGCAGGCCATGTTCCTGGACCTGGACGGGGACGCCTGGGAGCTGTCCTTCAACACGGGACTGCGTGCCACGCGGCAGTTCATGAAGGCCGCGCATTCCGAGCTCGCCAAGCAGGGCGGTTCGGTCGTGAACTTCGGATCCGGATCCGCGGTGAGCGGGCAGCCGACGCAGGCCGCCTACGCATCGGCCAAGGAAGCAATCCGCGGCCTCACGCGCGTGGTCGCCAACGAGTGGGCTGGAGACAACATTCGCATCAACGCTGTGATGCCCATTGCGCTGACCGAGGGCGTGGCCAAGTGGAAGGAAGCCTTCCCGGAGATGTATCAGAAGTCGCTCAGCCACATTCCGCTGGGCCGCTTCGGCGACCCGCAGGAAGACGTCGCGCCGCTGGTGGCCTTCCTCATTTCCGACGACGCTCGCTTCATCACCGGCCAGGCGATCGCCGTGGACGGCGGGGCCACCAAGCTCTACTGAGCCCTAACGACAGACCCTCGAGGCGTCTGCGGCGGCCCGTTCTCGCGCCGCCGCAGACGCTTTTTCAAGAAACATCTGTCACGGAACCTCCGACAACCACCGGACCGGGGATACTCGAAGCATGGCCCCCGACCAGCCCCCTGTCCCCGCCGAGCAACGTGCCACCGACACCGCCCCCGTGGTGATCACGGGCGCCACATCGGGACTGGGTCGCGAGACCGCCCGGACACTGGCGAAGCAGGGGTTTCCCCTGATTCTGGCTGTCCGAGACGTGGCCGGGGCACGCGAACAAGCGGACGCGCTGTCAGCCAACGGCACCTCCGTAGACGTCCGACATCTAGACCTTGCCGACCTGTCCAGCGTGAAGTCCTTCAGCAAGGATCTCCTCGCGGACGACATCATTCCCCAAGCCATTATCTGCAACGCCGGGGTCCAAACCTTCGACCGGATGCGACGTTCCGCGGACCGGTTCGAGCTGACTATGGCCACCAACGTGATGGGCCACGTGATACTGCTTGAGCCGCTCTTGAAACGCATGGCGCCCGGTTCCAGGGTCATCACGCTGGGTAGCCAAACTCACCGCGGCGGACTTCGTGCCTTCGGATTTCCCGGTGCACGCTGGTCGAGTATGGACGAACTCTTGAGCCCTCCGGATCCCGACCCCAACGCCAGGGACAACGGTCTAGTGCGCTACTCGACCTCCAAACTCGCGTGCATCGCCATGGCCTACGAGATCGACCAAACGTGGCGGAATCGTGGCGTGAGGGCCGCAAGTTTCGACCCCGGCCTCATGCCGGACACCGGCCTGGCTCGCAACTACCCCCGCGTCGTGCAGAAGATTTACTCGACACTGGCACCCTTGATCGCTCGGATTCCCGGCGCCAATCTGGTCAAGACCTCTGCCGAAAACCTCGCGTGGCTGGCTACCTCCCCAGACGCGGAACTGCTCATGGGCCACTACGTGGCGGGCCGGAAGCCCCGCGCCAGCTCCCCCTTGAGTTATACCCCTGACCTGCGGCAAGACGTTTGGCAGACGAGTCTTGAACGCGCCGGGGCGGCTCTAAAGAACGGCCCCAAGGAACGGCCCGACTGAACCGATCCACTTCACGCGTGTGACTTGCGCCGCCAAAACCGTGTGCTAGTGTCTCTCGCAACAAGGATCATGAGTCCCGGTGTGAAGCTCTGGCTAACCGGGCGGCAACCCTCCAGCACGTAGCGGGGTGCCCCAGATGAGGATCCGGCCGCCGCGCAACCGCACGGCGAGCAAGTACGGCGCACGGAGAAACCTCCGGCGTCCTGAACCGCCGGAGGTATTTTTATGCCCGCCCTGTCCACTCCCCAGATCTCGGAGCAGACCGTCACCACGGGGCCGCCCACGGGAACGTCGTGGTTGGTGCGCAGGCCGCGCCGCGAATCCTTGATCTCGTTCGAGGTGTTCCCGCCGCACCCCACTCGCGATCCCGAGGCCGTGTGGCGCAACATCGACACCATGGCCGCGGCCGGCCCGGATTTCTTCTCGGTCACCCACGGTCACTCCGGCACGAACGGGGTGTCCCGCGAAACGCTGCGGCACCTGCTCAAACAGACCAAGACCCCCGCCGTAGCCCACCTGACCTGCGGTGGCACCGATCGCGCGGGTCTGGAGCGCGCCGTCGAAGATTTGCTTGACGACGGCGTTCGCGACCTTCTCGCACTGCGCGGCGATCCGCCCGTGGGTGGTGGCGAGTGGGTCACCCACCCGGGTGGTTTCGACCGCGCTTCCCAACTGGTCGAGTTGATCCGCGAGGTCGAGGAGCGGAAGTTCGGCGCCTGCGAGCGCCCCGGAAAGCGCCCCGTCTCGGTTTCGGTGGCCTGCTATCCCGTGGCCGCGAAGGGCCGCGATTTCGAAGCGGACCTCGCCGCCCTGTGGGACAAGCAGCAAGCCGGCGCCGACTACGCGATCACCCAGGTGCTCTACGACGCCCAGGACTACGTGCGGTTCCTGGAACGTGCGCGTTCGGAGGGTATCCACATTCCGATCATCGCCGGTCTGGTGCCACTGACTGATATCAAGCGCCTGGGCCGAATGACCGAGCTGACCGGCGTTCCGATCCCCGAGCGGATCACCAAATTCTTGGACACCGATCACCCCGGTGAACTGCGCCGCAGGGGCATTGCGGCAACGCTCACCTTGATCGATGAGCTGCTGGACTTCGGTTGCCCGGGTCTGCACTTGTTCACGTTCAACCGGCCGGACGCCCCGCTGGCCATCCTTGATCATCTCCGGGTGCGCGATGCCGCCCGCGAGTTCCGTGGGAGCTCGTCGGCGGCCTGACCGCCGCCCGTCAGTGGCCGCACCACGGTCACGGCAGCACCCGCATTTCCCTTCCGACAGAACCTTCTGGCAACGGTCACAGTGACCGGGGCTTCCCAAAACACACCCTTTTACCCTCAGGAGCACCCCAAATGACTGCTATTTCCAAGACTTCGTTCCCCGCCGCGACCATCCTGGGCTACCCCCGGATCGGCCCCAACCGTGAACTCAAGAAGGCCCTGGAGGCCTACTGGTCCAAGCCCGCGGAGAACCCCGCGCAGTCCGTTCTGGACACGCTCGCCCAGTTGCGCGAGCGGACCGTCCGCCACCTCAGCGACCTCGGTCTCACCGACGACGCCGCTATCCCTGCAGACACGTTCGCCGTGGACCAGACCCTGGACACCGTCCTGGCCCTGGGCGCGGTTCCGGCCCGGTTCCGCGCGGACGGTTTCCGCCCCGCAGCCCCGGACACCCCGCAGGGCATCGAGCTGATCACCGCGCTGTCCCGTGGAACGGATCGCCTGGAGCCGCTGGAGATGACCAAATGGTTCGACACCAACTACCACTACTACGTTCCCGAGATCGGTCCGGACACCCCGCTGTCCGCGCACCCGGAGAGCCTGATCGAACGCTTCGTGACCGCCCGTGACACCACCGGGGCGATCACCCGCCCGGTGCTGGTTGGCCCCGTGACCCTATTGCTGCTGGCCCGCCCGGAAACCACGGACGCTCCGGGCACCCAGCCGTTCGATCGTCTCAATGACGTGGTGGATCTCTACATCCAGTTGCTCACCGCGCTCAAGGATGCGGGCATTCCGTGGGTCGAGCTGGATGAGCACGCCCTGGCGGCAGAAGGCTGGGGCGTCCCTCGCGACACCATCATCGAGGCCCTGACCAAGGCTTATACCCGCCTCAGCTACCCGTCCGACCGCCCCGACCTTCTGGTCGCCGTGGGCTACGGGGATGCGGGTGAAGACGCTCAGCGGGCTCTGGCCACCACCGACATCGAGGCCCTGGCCATCGATCTGGACCGCGGTGCTGAACCCGGGGCGGCCGCGCTCGAGGCGTGGGGCGAGCGCCCGCTCGTGGGCGGCGTCGTCGGCGGTCGTACCGTGTGGCGCACCGATCTGGAGAAGGCTTCGGAAACCCTGGGCCGGCTCAAGGATGCCGCGCGCGGCCCCGTGACCGTGGGCACCGCGACCCCGTTGCTGCACGTCCCGCACGATGTGGAGCGAGAAACCGCCCTCGACCCGGACGTCAAGGAATGGGTGGCATTCGCCGATCAGAAGGTCGCCGAGGTCGTGACGCTGTCCCGCGGGTTGACCGAAGGCTGGTCCACCGTGGCCGCCGAGCTCGGCAAGGACGCGCAGATTCGTTCCCGCCGCGCCGCTCACCCGGCCACCAACCGCAAGGAAGTGCGCGACCGCACCGCGGCTGTGCAGCAGCAGGACCGCGAGCGCGCCTCCGCGGACGAGCGCCGCACCGCGCAGGCTCAGCGACTGAACCTCCCGCCCCTGCCCACCACGACCATCGGCTCGTTCCCGCAGACCCCGGGCATCCGCACCACGCGCGCCGATTTCCGCGCCGGCCGCATCGACCAGGCGCAGTACACCGAGAAGATCCGGGCCGAAATTGCCCAGACCGTGCGCAAGCAGGAAGAGCTCGGCCTTGACGTGCTGGTGCACGGCGAGCCCGAGCGCAATGACATGGTGCAGTACTTCGCCGAGGGTCTGGACGGCTTCGTGACCACCCAGCACGGGTGGGTGCAGTCCTACGGTTCGCGCTGCACGCGTCCGTCCATCCTGTTCGGCGACGTCTCCCGCCCGGCCCCCATCACGGTGGACTGGACCGGTTACGCGGCATCGCTGACGGACCGCCCGGTCAAGGGCATGCTGACCGGTCCCGTCACGATTCTGGCGTGGTCCTTCGTCCGCGACGACGCCCCGGCTCGCGAGGTCGCCGATCAGGTCGCCCTGGCGTTGCGCGATGAGATCACGGACCTCGAGGCCGCCGGAACCGCCGTCATCCAGGTGGACGAGCCCGCGCTACGCGAGCTGCTGCCGCTCAAGTTGGCCGACCGGCCGGACTACCTGGACTGGTCCGTCGGTGCGTTCCGCCTGGCCACCGGTGGTGCGCAGACCGCAACCCAGATCCACACCCACCTGTGCTACTCCGAGTTCGAGACCGTGCTGGACGCGATCGACGGCCTGGACGCTGACGTCACCACGCTGGAGGCCTCGCGTTCGGGTTCGGGCATCGTGGACGGTCTGGCCGCCGGCGACTTCCCGCGTGACGTGGGCCCCGGCGTGTGGGACATCCACTCCCCGCGCGTGCCCACCTTCGACGAGGTCGCCCAGCGCGTGCGCCACGCCGCCCAGGAAATCGGGGCAGACCGCGTGTGGGTCAATCCCGACTGCGGCTTGAAGACCCGCGGCTGGCCCGAGACCGAGGCCGCCCTCGATCGCCTCGTGGCCGCCGCCGTCACCGTGCGTGCCGAGCTGGCCAATGATTCCACCCACGACGACGCCGCGTCCGCACCCACCGCCGCCCAACCCACCCCCGCCGAGACCCTCGCTCGCGCATCCGAAGGGAGCCTCCTGTGACCGAGCAGACCAAACCCGCACCCCTGGGTAGCCCCATTGTGGCGCCCATCCATCACAGTGCGGCGTACGCGTTCAATACCCTGGCAGATGCTCGCGCGGTCTTCGCGCAACGCGCTGCCGGCTACACCTACGCTCGCACCGGCAACCCGAACGTCACGGCGCTGGAGAGCGCGGTGACCAAGCTGGAACGGGCCGAGTGCGCCGTGGCCACCTCGTCCGGTCAGGCCGCGGTGACCCTGGCGTTGCTCGCGCTGACCGGGCCGGTCAACGGGCACGTGGTGGCGTCGTCGCACTTGTACGGCGGCACCGTGGATCTACTCACGGACACCCTGGCCGAGACGGGATTGACCGTGACCTTCGCCGATCCGCGGTACCCGGAGCAATGGGAAGCCGCGGTCACGCCGGAGACCCGGGTGTTCTTCCTGGAGTCGATTGCCAACCCGCTCGCGGACCTTCCGGAGTTGGACGCCATCGCGGACATCGCCCACCGCAACGGTGCCGTGGTGATCGTGGACAACACCGTGGCCACGCCGCACTTGTTCACCCCCGGTGAGCACGGGGCTGACCTGGTGATTCACTCGGCCACCAAGTACCTGTCCGGTCACGGCGGCCCACTGGGCGGTCTGTTGGTGGACACCGGCAACTTCGACCCGAGCGAAGATCCGGAGCGGTGGCCGTGGCTCACCACCCCGCATCCCCGCTGGGGCGATCGCTCCCCCGTGGAGATCTACGGCGCCAAGCGCGCGTTGTTGGGTGTGGCCCGCTGCAAGTACCTCAACGACCTGGGCCCGTGCATGACCGCCATTACCGCGCACGAGATCCTGCAGGGAATCTCCACGCTGGGAGTGCGCGTGGAGAGGCAGTCGGCCACGGCGGCGTCGTTGGCGGCGACCCTGAACCGGCACCCGGCCGTGGCTCGCGTCCACCACCCGCATTTCGGTGGCGCGCGGCAGGAAGAGCTGTACGCCCAGGGCGGGTATCGCGGTACCGGCGGGGTGTTCTCCGTGGACCTGAACGGCACCCCCGAGCAGGTCGAGCAAGTCGTGAACTCGCTGCGTCTCATCAAGCTCGCCGCCAACATCGGTGACGTGCGCACCCTGGTGGCCCACCCGGCCAGCATGACGCACTGCCGCCTGACGCCCGAGCAGTTCGAGGCCAGCGGCATCACCGAGCAGACCTTGCGGTTCACCGTGGGGCTCGAAGACGTCGCGGACATCACCGCGGACCTGTTCCAGGCGCTGTCCGTGATTGCCGATGCCACCGAGCCGCCGGCCGCGTGGGAACGATTGTCCAACGCCGCTCGGGCCACCGCCGAGTGGGTCCACCGCGATCCCAACTACCCGTCGAAGGATTCTTTCCATGACCGTCACTGATTTCTCCCTCCCCGGCCTGGCCACGCGCGCCATTCACGCCGGTCAGGAACCCGACGCGACCACCGGCGCCGTGGTCCCGCCCATTTACCAGACGTCCACGTTCGTGCAGGACGGCGTCAACGAGTTCCGCACCGGCGGTTACGAATACAGCCGCGGTTCCAACCCCACGCGCAGCGGTTTCGAGGAGCAACTCGCGGCTGTGGAGTGCGGCACCCGCGCCTTTGCGTTCGCGTCCGGAATGGCCGCCGAGGACGCGCTGCTGCGCGCCGTCCTCAAACCCGGCGATCACATCGTGTTGGCCGCGGACGTCTACGGCGGCACGTTCCGCCTGGTCGATCAGGTGCTGTCCAAGTGGGGCGTGACGCACAGTTTCGTTCCGTCCGCTTCCGCCGACGACGCCTCCGCAACCGTTCGCGCCGGCGAGACCAAGGTGCTCTGGTTGGAAACGCCATCCAACCCGTTGTTACGTCTTGCGGACATCGCTGCATGGTCCCAGGTCGCCGACGCCGCCGGCGCACTTCTGGTGGTCGACAACACCTTTGCCTCCCCCGCCCTGCAGAACCCGCTGACCCTGGGTGCCCACGCTGTGGTGCATTCGACCACCAAGTACATCGGCGGACACTCGGACGTGCTGGGTGGTGCCGTAGTGGTGGGCAACACCGAGTGGAACGGTCAGCCGTTGAGCGAACTGATCGGGTTCCAACAGTTCGCTGGTGGCGCGGTGGCAGGCCCGTTCGACTCCTTCCTGGCCGCGCGCGGGTTGAAGACCCTGCCGTTGCGCATGGAGCGGCACTGCTCCAACGCCCTGGAGATCGCGCGCTGGCTGCGTTCACGCGAGGACGTGGTGGAAGTTTTCTACCCCGGTCTCGAGGAACACCCCGGCCACGACCTGGCCACGCTGACCCTGAACGGTGGCTACGGCGGGATCATCTCGTTCCGGCCCCGCGGTGGCGAGGCCGCGGCCCACACGTTCGTGAAGTCCACCCGGCTGTACAACCTGTCCGTGAGCCTGGGTGGCGTGGAGTCACTGACCTGCGTACCCCACAACATGACCCACGGTTCCCGTGTGGGTACCCCGCACGAAGTTCCCAAGGACCTGGTGCGCCTGTCCGTGGGCATCGAGGACCTGCAGGATCATTTGGCGGACCTGGATCAGGCGTTGGCTGCGGCTGCGCGGGAGAGGCAGTCATGACTATCACCGCGAATGTCCGCTCCGATGCGGCTGCCGGAAAAGATTCCACAGCACGCACGGGCACGGCCCCTGACACCGCTGACACCGACGAAGACCGTTTTTCAGTTCCACCCACCATTCAGGAGCTCCGGTCGCATTTCGCCCCGGTCTTCGAACAGATTGCGCAGGACGCGCTGGAACGTGAGCGGAACCGTGAACTGGGCCATGGCGCCGTCGAGCTGCTGAGAGAGTCGGGGTTCACCAAGGTACGGCTGCCCCGCGAACTGGGTGGATTCGGAGCGAGCCTTGATCAGCTCCTGGATCTGTTGATCGATCTGGCCGCTGCAGACTCCAACCTGCCGCAGGCCCTGCACGGGCACTACATGTTCACTGAAGTCCATCAGCACCAGTCTCAGGGTGAGGTTTCGGACTGGTGGTTGTCCGAGGTGGCCGCGGGCAAGGTGTTCGCGAACGCCCTGGTCGAGCTGCCGCCTGCCACGGGAGCGCGTCCGGTGGTGATCACACCTCGCGACGGCAATGTGTCTCGTGGCGCGGTTGTTTCCGGTGACAAGTTCTACTCCACCGGTTCGTTGTTTGCGGATTACATCCTGGTGCTCGGCAAGCAGCCGGGCTCCGAGAACGATACATACGTGGTGGTGAATACCCGCGATCCCGGCGTGGAATTGATTGATGACTGGAACGGTATCGGACAGAAGCTCACGGCCTCCGGCACCACCAAATTTCACGACGCTGCCGTGGATGCGGAACGCGCCATGACACTTGCCGTTCCGACCGGGCCCCTCGGTTTCCCGTTCCTGTGGTTGATCCTGGCCGCGACACACGCCGGTATCGCTCGCGGGGCGCTGAACGACGCCGCCGCATACGTTGCCGGGCGACGACGCACCTACGTTCACGGCTCGGGTGAACTGCCATCTGAGGATCCGTTGGTTCAAAACGTCGTGGGGTCCATCTCCGCCAAGGCCTCTGCCGCGCGACACGTTGTCTTGGGCGCGGCCCGCGAATTGGAGGAGGCCTTGCGGGCCACCCGTGACGTGGATTCGCTGGAGGACCCCGCGTTCCTGGATGCCTATGCGGCTGCTTCCGTATCGGCTTCCGAAGCTTCCGTCGCAGCTGCGGAGCTCTCTCTCGAGGCGGCCAACCTGCTGTTCGAAACGGGCGGAGCGTCGTCATTGCTGACCGACAAGCAATTGGACCGGCACTGGCGTAACGCTCGCGTGCTGGCTAGCCACACCCCGGGTAGCTACCGGCTCAAGTCCATTGGCGATTTTCGCATCAACGGCACCGTGCCGCCGCTGTCCGCGCGCGTGCGCAATTCCGATACCGCCTCCACGTCCTCGGAAGGGGAAACCAAATGACCGTGACCCTTGACGAGACCTCTCGCCTGGCCGACGTACGCTCCCAGTTGGCGCCCGTCTTCACGCAGATTGCCGATGGGGCCGCCCAGCGCGAAGCCAACCGCCTCATCGACCACCATTCGGTGGAGGCTCTGAGGAATGCCGGGTACACCCGATTGCGCGTGCCCGAAGAATTCGGGGGACTCGGGCTGAGCTTTGCAGAAACTGCCCCGTTCATCGTGGGGTTGGGTGAAGCCGATTCCAACCTGGCTCAAGCGCTGCGGGCACACACGATCTTTATCGAAGGTGTGCTGAGCCATCCGGATCCCGAGTACCGGTCACTGTGGTTGAACCGCATCGGTTCCGGCGCCGTGGTGGGCAACGCCGTCACGGAAATCAACAACGCGGTTGGTGCTTCAACCACGGTGCTCACCTCCCTGCCTAGCGGGGAACTGCGGCTCAACGGCACCAAGTTCTACTCCACCGGATCACTGTATGCGGACTGGGTTCTCGTGGCAGCTGTGGATGAGGACGGTAATGACCTGGGGCTCGCGGTCCCCTCTGACGCCGACGGCGTCACGATGGTCGATGATTGGGACGGCTTCGGCCAGAAACTCACGGCCTCGGGTACCACCACGTTCGACAACGTTCTGGTCGACCCCGCTGAAGTGGGGCCAGGCTTGGACAACGGTGGTCGACTGGCCACCGGGCAGGCGTCCTGGCAGTATCTTCATTTGGCCACGTTGACGGGAATCGGCAGGGCGATCCAACGGGACGTGGCCGAGTACGTGCGCGGGCGGCGTCGTTCCTTCAGCCACGGCGGCGCGGAACTTCCGCGCGAGGACCCCCAGGTTCTGCAGACCGTGGGAGAGGTCGCGAGTTCAGTCTTTGCGGCCCAGGCGGCGTTCGATGCCGTGGTTCCGCTATTGGGCGGTTTACTCGCGAAGGACCAAGCCGGGCAAGAAATCACCGAAGCGGAATCCGATGAACTTTACGTCGCCGTGTACTCGGCCCAGCAGGTGATCGCCAAGAACGTGCTCGATGCCGCCACCCACCTGTTCGAAGTAGGCGGAGCTTCTGCGACGAGCGAGGCCAAAAGACTCGACCGGCACTGGCGCAACGCACGCGTCCTGGCCAACCATAATCCGTTGATTTATCGCGCCCGCTACATCGGTGACTGGTTCGTGAACGGAACCGGCCCGGGGCGTCATTACCGAGTGGGCAGCACCGCTTAGACCACCAACCGGCTGTCCGCCCCTGCCGATCCAACCCGCTGACCGCGTTCGAGAGGAACTTCCCCATGACCCGTAAACCCCTGCGTTTCAACGCCTTTGTCATGAACACCAACAGCCACATCCACCACGGCCAATGGCAGCGCCCCGAAGCACAACAAACCGAGTTCACCGACGTGAACACTTGGATCAATGTGGCCCGACTTCTGGAGGATGCCAAGTTCGACGCCATGTTCTTCGCGGACGTGGTCGGCCATTACGGTGACGCTGATTCCTCCTACGAGGAGTACGTGAAACAGGGCCTGCAGATCCCGTCCAACGATCCCACCGTGCTGCTGGGAGCACTAGCAGTGGTGACCGAACACATCGGCCTGGCCACGACGTCCAATGTTTTTCAATCGCATCCGTTCCAATTCGCTCGTCAAATGGCCACCCTCGATCACATGTCCAACGGGCGTATCGCGTGGAACATCGTGACCGGCACGCAGGACAATGGCGCCCGCAACTTTGGACTGCCGCAACTCACCGATCACGCGGAACGGTACGCGTGGGCGGACGAGTACGTGGATGTTCTCTACAAACTGTTGGAGGGATCCTGGGATGATGATGCGATTCTCAAGGATCGCGAGGGCTTCCGGTACTCGGACTACTCCAAGGTGCACAAGATCTACCACGAAGGTCAGCGGTACCAGGTCGAAGGGCCATTGCTATCCGCGCCCTCGCCCCAGCGGACACCGGTGTTGTACCAGGCCGGTTCGTCAGCGTCCGGTCGCGACTTCGCCGCTCGAAATGCGGAAGCCACCTTCATCATCGCCCCGTCCATCCGCACCGCCGAGGGCCTCATCAAGGGCACCCGCGAACGGGCTGTCCGTCACGGAAGGGATGCTCACGACATCGCCTTCTTCCAAGGCATGAGCTTTGTCATTGGTTCCACCGAGGAAGAGGCTCGGGCAAAAGAGAAGATCATCGACGAGAACGTCTCGCTCGAGGGCTACGCCGCTCACGCTGCCGTCGTGGACCGGGACGGCCGTGTATATCCGCCGGAAACTCCCCTCTCCGAGGTGGAGACCAATACCGTGCGTGGATTCCTGGAACTCGCGAAGAAAGAAATCACGGATAGCGAGCCTCTGGTTGCGGATCTGGCGTGGAACCGAGCTAAGGCCAACCGCGTGGTGGGCACGCCGGAGCAGATCGCGGATGAGCTCGAACGCTGGCAGGACATCGGGGTGGATGGCATCAACGTCATGAACTGGGTCATCCCTGACTCGTTCCAGGACTTCTCGGATCACGTGATGCCGGTGCTGCGTGATCGAGGCCTGGCTCAGTCCGAGTACGCCCCGGGCACACTGCGGAAGAAACTTTTTGGCCACGACCGGTTGCCTGATACGCATCCCGCGGCCAAGTACCGTGGCGCGTTCGCGAACTCGGAACGTGACCCGCAAGGGCAGTTGACCGGGGCCAGCATCTAAGCGTCCCGGACAACATGAGGCCCGCCCACCTGAACATCATCGGGTGGGCGGGCCTCAAGCATGCTGCGGGGGTGACGCTAGAGGGGAGCGGCTACGAACCCCGCAGGCCAGCGATGTCGAGCTTCTTCATCTCCAGCATTCGCTCGAAAGCCCCCGGCTGTTTCATCAGCTCGTCCATGTCAGCCGGCGCGATCTGCCAGCTCACTCCGAACTGATCCATGCACCAGCCGCATTGTTCAGCTCCGGGCACTACCGAAAGCGCCTCCCACAATCGGTCAATCTCTTCCTGGTCCTTGCAATTGACCATCAGAGATACACCGGGAGTGAAGCTGAAGTCCTGTTCCACCCCGGAATCCATTGCCGAGAACCATTGGCCCTCCAGCGTGAAGTCCGAGTACATGACACTGCCGGCGGTCGCCGGGCCGGTTTGGTCCCCGTAGGGAACCAAGTGACCGAGGGCCGAGTCATTGAAGGTCGCGATGTAGTAATTCGCCGCCTCGTGGGCGCGGTTCTGTGCCTGGCCACCGAACATCAGCGACGGCGTCAGGAACGGACGAGGCTCCCCGTCGGGATTCGTCAACATGAGCTGCCAGCTCACCCCGTAGCGGTCCTGCACCCATCCGTAGTACTTGCTGAAGGGGTACTCATCGAGCGGCATCAGTACGGTGCCACCCTAGGACAGCCAATCCCACACGCCTTTCAAAGTCGCCTTGACGTTGTCGTCGCGTGACGGGTCAAAGTTGAGCAGGAATGAAATCGCGGAGTTCGGCTTGAACTCTTCCCCCGCATTGATCAGGAGGACTTGGTAACCGTCGATCTCGAGGACAGCCGTCAGAAGTTCGCCGGCAAAGTCCTTCTGGAAGTCGAGGAGCCCTTCCGTCGGGTAATGGGACGTATCTCCAACGCGTGTGTTCGGGAGAGCGTGTTCGTAGAACTCGACGCCCTCGGCCGCGTTGCCCTGGAACCAAAGGTTGGGCACGATCTTTTGCATGGGATCCTCCTTGGAGCCCGTGGCTCACCGAGAGGATGACGGTCAGCTGGGCGATGCGTCCCAGTATCCGCCCCCTCTACTGCATGGGCAACGGACAAATGGGCGTCAACTCTTAAACAGCGGAAGCCATGGGCGGCATCCGCGTTGCCACGGGACTGCTATCCCCAGCTTCAGTCATACCAGTTAAAAACAGAAAGGGCTGGTTGGGGAATCTCTTCACGGAGATTCCCCAACCAACCCTGACATACGCCGCCCTCAACGGGCGGTGTTAAATGCGTTGAGGGGATACACACCCGTGGGTGTGTATCCCCTCAACTGACGTTAATTTCGGCGGTGACTTACTCTCCCACACCCTCCCGAGTGCAGTACCATCAGCGCTGTGGGTCTTAGCTTCCGGGTTCGAGATGGGACCGGGCGTTTCCCCCACGCTATAACCACCGAAAAC